>NZ_JBNFMU010000234.1:0-91236 GCF_049942315.1 Pseudomonas wayambapalatensis | reverse complement strand
CAAGCCCGCTCCCACAAGTACCCGCTATTCTCATGGACAGCGGGTACTTGTGGGAGCGGGCTTGCCCCGCGATTGGGCCGGCACTGATCAGCGGGAACTGGCCGCCACGATCAGGGCCTTCATCTCTGCCACCGCCGCCTTGAAGCCGACGAACAATGCATGGGCCACCAGCGCATGGCCAATGTTCAGCTCATTGATACCCTTGATCGCTGCCACGGCCTCGACGTTATGGTAGTGCAGGCCATGCCCGGCATTGACGATCAGCCCCTGCCCCACGCCGAAGGCCACACCGTCGACGATACGCTTCAACTCTTCGGCCACCTCGGTCGGGGTCTGTGCATCGGCATAGCGACCGGTATGCAACTCGATGGCCGGTGCGCCCACGCGACGCGACGCTTCGATCTGCCGCTCGTCGGCATCGATGAACAGCGACACCTCGGCCCCGGTACGCGCCAGGCGTTCCACCGCAGCCTTGATCCGCGCCTCCTGGCCGGCCACGTCCAGGCCACCTTCGGTGGTCAGCTCCTGACGGGTCTCGGGGACCAGGCAGATGTGCGCAGGGCGGATCCTCTCGGCAAAGAGCATCATTTCCTCGGTCACGCCCATCTCGAAGTTCATGCGCGTCTGCAACACGTCCTTGAGCAGCAGCACATCACGCTCCTGGATGTGCCGACGGTCTTCGCGCAAATGCACGGTGATGCCGTCGGCACCCGCTTCCTCGGCGTCCAGCGCGGCCTTGACCGGGTCCGGATAGCGGGTGCCCCGGGCCTGGCGCAGAGTGGCCACGTGATCGATGTTGACGCCGAGAAGCATGCGGTTGCTGTGAGTCACGAAAGGCTCTCCTGAAGATTGAGCCACACAGCATACGACGTGCTCAGCGCTTGCGAAACAGTTCCCGGCTGACCAGCGGCTTGGGCCCCAGGTGAACGGCAAGCGCCTGGCGCATCAGGCGCTTGGCCGCAAGCAGCGCGCCAGGTGCGTCCCAGTCAGCATCGGCCAGGGCCAACAGCTCTGTGCCAATGAACAGACCAGGCTGAAGCAGTTCGACCCGCTCCAGCCCGGCGTCCACCTGGAGTCGGTAGCGCCCCTCGGCGACGACCGCGTCATCGTTCACGTCGTGAGTCAGCGAGAAGGCATAACCCAACTCGTCCAGCAGACGCCATTCGAAGGCGCGCAGCAGCGGCTCCAACGGGCGACCGGCAGCCAGCGCCTCAAGGGTGAGGGTGTAGTGCTCGAACAGTGCAGGGAACGGCGCCTCGGCAGGGAGCAGGCGCATCAGCAACTCGTTGAGATACAGCCCGCTGAACAACGCATCACCATGCAGCCAGCCGGCAAGGCCGACCGTATCCAACCGACCGACATTCTTCAACTCGCCTCGCCCGCGCAACTCGACTTCCAGCGGCACGAAGGGGCGCACCGGGCTGCCGCCCTTGCCGCGCGCGCGCCGCAGCACCGCCCGCACACGGCCTTGGGCGGTGAAGAAGTCCACCAACGCGCTGGTTTCCTTGTAGGCGCGGCTGTGCAGGACGTAGGCGGGTTGCGGGGTGGGTTGGTCCATGAGCGGTCACTCGGTCTCAGGCAAAGCGCACACCTGTAGGAGCGGGCTTGCCCGCGAAGAGGCCAGCCCAGGCACCGTGGATGCATGGCACGGGCGTTGCCCGTGTTCGCGGGCAAGCCCGCTCCTACAAGGTGCGCGGCGAGGCTTAGAGGTCGCCGTAACCCAGCGAACGCAGGGCGCGTTCGTCATCGGACCAGCCGCCCTTGACCTTGACCCAGAGGTTGAGCATGACCTTGGAGTCGAACAACACCTCCATGTCCTTGCGGGCCTCGGAACCAATGCGTTTGATACGCTCGCCCTTGTCGCCGATGATGATCTTCTTCTGGCCATCACGCTCGACCAGGATCAAGGCGTGGATGTGCAGCACATGCCCCTGCTGCTTGAATTCCTCGATCTCGACCGTGATCTGGTACGGCAGCTCGGCACCGAGCTGGCGCATGATCTTCTCGCGTACCAGTTCGGCCGCCAGGAAACGGCTGCTGCGGTCGGTGATCTGGTCTTCCGGGAAGAAGTGCTCGTTTTCCGGCAGGTGCTTGGCGATCTGAGCTTCCAGCGCGTCCAGGTTGTGCCCCTGCTGGGCCGAGATCGGCATCACTTCGGCGTTCGGAAGTTGCTCCTGCAGCCACTGCAGATGCGGGATCAGCTCGGCTTTCTCTTCCATGCGGTCGGTCTTGTTGACCGCGATGATGAGCGGGCCAGTGACGTACTGCACACGTTCGAGCACCAGTTGGTCCTCATCGGTCCAACGGGTGCGGTCGACCACAAAGATCACCACGTCGACATCCTTGAGGGCTGCCGAGGCGTTGCGGTTCATGTAGCGGTTCAAGGCCTTGTCGTTGGCCTTGTGCATGCCGGGGGTGTCGACGTAGATCGCCTGCACGTCACCTTCGGTCTTGATGCCGAGCATGTTGTGACGGGTGGTCTGCGGCTTGCGCGAGGTGATCGCCAGCTTCTGCCCGAGGATGTGGTTGAGCAGCGTGGACTTGCCCACGTTGGGGCGGCCGACGATGGCCACGTAACCGCAGCGGGTCGGATTGTTCTCAGTCATTGCCATTCTCCACGCCCAAGGCGATCAGTGCGGCGGCAGCGGCGACCTGCTCGGCGATACGCCGGCTCACGCCCTGACCGCGGCTCTTGTTGTTCAGCAGCACCACTTCGCATTCGACGAAGAAGGTGCGGCAATGAGGTTCGCCCTGGATATCCACCACTTCATAACGCGGCAGCTCGCAGGCACGCGACTGCAGGTATTCCTGCAGGCGCGTCTTGGGGTCCTTGTTGGTGTCGACCAGGGTCAGCCCATCGAACTCACCGGCCAACCAGGCCAGGATGCGCTCGCGGGCAGTCTGCATGTCGGCGTCCAGGTAGATCGCGCCGATCAGCGCTTCGAGGGCGTCGGCAAGAATGGACTCGCGGCGAAAACCACCGCTCTTGAGTTCACCCGAGCCAAGGCGCAAGTAGTCGCCCAGGTCGAAGCCACGGGCCAGGCGGGCCAGGGTTTCTCCTTTGACCAGGCGAGCGCGCAGGCGCGACAACTGGCCTTCGCGAGCCTGCGGGAAACGCTCGAACAGCGCCTCGCCAGCTACGAAATTGAGAATCGCATCGCCGAGAAACTCCAGGCGCTCGTTGTTGCGCCCGGCGTAGCTGCGGTGCGTAAGTGCCAGGAGCATCTGATCCCGGTCTTTGAAGGTATAGCCGAGCTTGCGCTCCAGGCGTTCGAGGGAAGCGCTCATGCAGCCACCCCTTCGTTGTTAAACGCGTTCAAATCAACATCCTGAAAGACTGTTTGGCTGTGTCACGCCGTCATGCAGCGGCGAATTTATCCATCCCTGAGAACACAGCCTATGTCAGAAATGCATTCGGCGCTGTCTGTGGACAGCGCCGAGGGGTATCAATGGATCAGACCGACCCGTGACAGGTTGGGGAAGTGGCTGAGCTTGGGCTCGGGCCAGCTCATCCAGACCGCAAAGGCCTTGCCGACGATGTTACGGTCCGGGACCATGCCCTGCAGCTCGCGCGGGATACTCGGGTCGTCCCAGTAGCGGCTGTCGTTGGAGTTGTCGCGGTTGTCGCCCATCATGAAGTAATGGCCAGCCGGCACGGTCCACTGCTGGTCCGGCGGCATGCGATAGCGGCTCATTTCCTTGCGGATCAGGTGCTCGGCTTCGCCCAGCTTCTCCTTGTACAACTCGGCGCTACCCAAGGATCCGGCTTCGGTGCCCACCAGTTGCTCAGCGACCAGCTGGTCGTTGACGTACAGATGCTTCTCGTTGGTGTAGCGGATCCGGTCGCCCGGCAGACCGACCACACGCTTGATGTAGTTGACGTTCGGGTCGCTCGGGTAGCGGAACACCATGACGTCACCGCGCTGCGGGTCACCGACCTCGATGACCTTCTTGTCGATCACCGGCAGGCGGATACCGTAGGAGAACTTGTTCACCAGGATGAAATCGCCCACTTCCAGGGTCGGCTTCATCGAACCCGACGGAATCTGGAAGGGTTCGACCAGGAACGAGCGCAGCACCAGCACGATGAACAGTACCGGGAAGAACGACTTGCCGTACTCGACGAGCAACGGCTCCTTGTTCAGGCGCTCGACCACCGCGACCTCGGGCTGGCTGACGCTGCCCTGGTAGTTAGCGATCGCCGCTCGCCGGCGCGGGGCCAGGAACAGCAGATCGATCAGACCCAACAGGCCGCAGACAGCGACGGCGATGACTAGCAACAGCGGGAAATTTAGCGACATAGGACCTAGCTATCCAACCTGAGCACAGCGAGGAAGGCTTCCTGTGGGATCTCCACGTTGCCCACCTGCTTCATGCGTTTCTTACCGGCCTTCTGCTTCTCCAGCAGCTTCTTCTTACGGCTGACGTCACCGCCATAGCACTTAGCCAGTACGTTCTTTCTGAGCGCCTTGACAGTGGTCCGCGCAATGATCTGGCCGCCGATAGCTGCCTGGATCGCCACGTCGAACATCTGCCGAGGAATCAGTTCCTTCATCTTCTCGGTCAACGCACGGCCTTTGTAGGCCGCGTTGTCACGATGCACGATCAATGCCAGGGCATCGACCTTGTCGCCGTTGATCAGCACGTCCAGCTTGACCAGGTTGGCCGACTGGTAGCGATCGAAATGATAGTCCAGCGAAGCGTAGCCGCGGCTGGTGGATTTGAGCTTGTCGAAGAAGTCCAGCACCACTTCGTTCATCGGCAGGTCGTAGCGCACCTGTACCTGGCTGCCGAGGAACTGCATGTCACGCTGAACGCCACGCTTCTCGATGCACAGGGTGATGACGTTGCCCAGGTGCTCCTGCGGCACGAGGATGGTCGCCGTGACGATCGGCTCGCGGAAGTCCGCGACCGCCGAGACATCCGGCAGCTTCGACGGGTTGTCGACGACGATGGTTTCGCCGGTCTTGAGCTCCAGCTCGTAGATCACGCTCGGCGCGGTGGTGATCAGGTCCAGGTCGTATTCGCGCTCGAGGCGCTCCTGGATGATCTCCATGTGCAGCATGCCGAGGAAGCCGCAACGGAAGCCGAAGCCCAGGGCGTCGGAGCTTTCCGGCATGTACTGCAGCGACGAGTCGTTGAGCGTCAGCTTCTGCAGGGCGTCGCGGAAGTCCTCGAAATCGTCGGAGCTGACCGGGAACAGGCCGGCGTACACCTGCGGCTGGATCTTCTTGAAGCCAGGCAGCACCTCGACCTCGGGGGTCGAGGACAGCGTCAGGGTGTCGCCGACCGGCGCGCCGTGAATGTCCTTGATGCTGGCGATGATGAAGCCCACTTCGCCAGCCTTGAGGTCGGCGGTCTGGGTGTGTTTCGGGGTGAAGACACCGACGCTGTCGACCAGGTGCACCTTGCCGGTGGACTTGACCAGGATCTTGTCGCCCTTCTTGACCCGGCCCTGGCGCACACGCACCAGCGACACGACGCCCAGGTAGTTGTCGAACCAGGAGTCGATGATCAGCGCCTGCAGAGGGGCGTCGATCTCGCCTTCTGGCGCGGGAATGGTCTGCACCAGGCGCTCGAGCACCTCGTCCACGCCCATGCCGCTCTTGGCGCTGCAGGCCACGGCTTCGGTGGCGTCGATGCCGATGATCTTCTCGATCTCGTCCTTGACGCGGTCCGGATCGGCCTGGGGCAGGTCCATCTTGTTCAGTACCGGCATGACCTCGAGGCCCTGCTCGATGGCGGTGTAGCAGTTGGCGACCGACTGCGCCTCGACGCCCTGACCGGCATCGACCACCAGCAGCGCGCCCTCGCACGCGGCCAGCGAACGCGAGACTTCGTAGGTGAAGTCGACGTGGCCGGGGGTGTCGATGAAGTTCAACTGGTAGGTTTTGCCGTCCTGCGCCTTGTAGTGCAGGGTGACGCTGTGGGCCTTGATGGTGATACCGCGTTCACGCTCGAGGTCCATGGAGTCGAGGACCTGGGCCTCCATTTCGCGCGCCGACAGGCCACCGCACATCTGGATGAAACGGTCGGCCAGCGTCGACTTGCCATGGTCGATGTGGGCGATGATGGAGAAATTGCGGATATGACTCAAATCACTCACGGGTCAACACTCGAAAAGGCTGCGAGCCGGACGCCCGCGGAAAAATAGCCGGGAATTGTACCTCAAGCCGGAGGGATATGGGAGATTCCTCTATCGCCACGCACACCTGCAAATGCGACATGAATTTGCTCGGCTCGCTGATGTTCCCACAGAACATCATGACACGCTCATGAAAAAGGGCAGCCGAAGCTGCCCTTTCCTACCCTTCACTCAGCCTATTCAGCCAACTTGAAGGTGATGAAGCTGGCGCGGCCCTGTCGCAGCACACGCATCGATACCGAACGGTTCTTCGGCAGGTCCTTGGCGATCTCGGTGAATTGCTTGGCCGAGCTGATCGCCTGGTTGTTCAGGTGGCTGATCACGTCGCCCGGACGCAGGCCAATCAGTGCTGCCGGACCATCCTGAACCTCCTTGATGACCACACCACCCTTGAGCTCGAGCGACTTCTTCTGCTCGTCGCTGAGGTCGGCGACCGAGACGCCCAGGCGGTTGCTGTTGCGCTCCACGCCTGCCTGGCCAGCGGTGCCAATGTCGGCATCGTCTTCAGGGAGTGCACCGATGGTGATGTCCAGGGTCTGGCGCTTGCCTTCGCGGATGATCTCGAGTTTGGCTTTCTGGCCATCCTTGAGACCGCCGACCAGGTGTGGCAGGTCTGCGGACATGACGATCGGCTGGCCGTTCATGCTCAGGATCACGTCACCGACCTGCAGGCCGCCCTTGGCCGCAGGGCCGTTTTCCAGCACCTGGGCTACCAGCGCACCGGCAGGCTTGTCGAGCCCGAAGGACTCGGCCAGGTCCTTGTTCACTTCCTGGATCACCACGCCGAGCCAGCCGCGGCTGACCTTGCCGTCTTTCTTCAACTGGTTCGAGACATCGATCGCCACGTCGATCGGGATGGCGAACGACAGGCCCATGAAGCCGCCGGAGCGGGTGAAGATCTGCGAGTTGATACCCACGACCTCACCCTTCATGTTGAACAGCGGGCCGCCGGAGTTACCCGGGTTGATCGCGACGTCGGTCTGGATGAACGGCACGTAGGTGTCGTTGGGCAAGGTACGCCCCTTGGCGCTGACGATACCTTTGGTCACCGAATGATCGAAACCGAACGGCGAGCCGATGGCCAACACCCACTCACCGACCTTCAGCTTCTCGGAATCGCCCAGCTTGACGGTCGGCAGATTCTTGCCATCGACCTTGAGCAGTGCCACGTCGGTGCGCGGGTCGGTGCCAACCAGCTTGGCTTGCAGTTCGCTGCGATCGGACAGGCGGACGATGATCTCGTCGGCATCGGCGACCACATGGTTGTTGGTCAGGACATAACCATCGCTGGAGATGATGAAGCCCGAGCCCAGCGACTGAGCCTCACGCTGGCGATCACCACGCGGGGAGCGCGGCTGCTGCGGCATGTTGCGCTCGAAAAACTCGCGGAACATCGGAGGCAGGCCCTCCAGGTCGGGCATCTGCCCGGCGGCGACGCGACGGTCCGGCAGTTTTTGCTTGGTACTGATGTTGACCACCGCCGGCGAGGCTTGCTCGACCAGGGTGGTGAAGTCCGGCAGGGCTTCCTCGGCCTGGGCGGTAAGCACCTGGCCGAGCATCAGCACGGCGGCGAACATCGATAGATAGGTTTTCAAGCGTGGTATTGACATACGGCTCCCGTCACAACGAGCGTAGTTAGCAGAAGGGCCCCTGCAGATGCAGGAAAGGCCAGACTCCAGGAAGTCTGACCTATAGAAAATTTACCAGTTGATTGCAAATGACAATGCTTTAATTTCATGTCAGCTGCGCGCCTGACAGCTTGTAGGAAGGGTCTGGGACGGTCATTACCGCGCCTGGACATCCTGGGCGCGCATCGACAATGCCACGCGCTCGGCGGTCCCCAGCGGAATCTCTCCGACCACGGTGACCATGACCTTGCCCTTGGGTGTGTTCAGATGCCGTGAGACAGCGACGGTAGGCCCCAGTTGCGCACGGGTATCGGTACCGGCGTCTTCCTTGATCGGCTCGAGAAAGACGGAGAACCGCGCCAGCCCATCGTCGTACATCAGGCTGCTGACGGTGCTGTTGCGTTCGGGATCACGGCGCACGGCGCTGTTGACCAGCTCGAAGCCAGGCGGCAGCCAGTCGGAACGCCAGCCAGCGACAGTTTCAGGCTTCGCCGCCGCAAGAGGCTGCACCGGCTTGCACGCGGAACTGGCCTGCAGGTCGCGATCGGTCGGAACATCATCGGTATCCAGGCGGGTCATCTGGAAGCGCTCGAGCAACTGGCCCTTGTCGTTGAGCATCAACGACCGCAGCGGCAGGCCGGTCTGGCGATCCAGGTGAAGCTCAAAGGCGTAACGGTGCTGGTCGCGTGGAGTGAGGGTGACGATCACCGCGTCGCGCCCGGCGATACGTGCCTTGCCAGCCACACCCAGGTCGTACCAGCTCATCAGCTTCAGAGGATCGAGCACTCGCGGGGCGGAATCGGGCGGCGTACCGACCCCGCTGACCAGGGAACCACTGACGCACTGCACCTTGCCGTCGACCCGCACGATTTCCTGGGCGGCGCCATCGAGCTGCAACAACCGCTCGCTGACTTTGCCGTCCTGGACGCGATGCCAGATATCGTGGGAAGAAAAACTGCCGTTACGTTCGTAGACGAAAGAACCCTGGTAACTCTGCCCTTGCTCGGCCTGTGCCAGCTTGTTCAGCCACTCGCTCGCCTCGGGCGAAGAGTTGGCCGCCAATGCCGGCACCGTGATGCAACTGCCGAGCAGCAGCGACAGAAGAGGTAGCGCGCGCATGATCCTCCTTACTTAGCGATTTTCCAGGCTGGCGGCGCGTGCGTAAGGCAGAGCGGTTTCAGTGCCCTTCAGCGCAGACTCCTGAGCGTGCTGGCGCAGGTAACCTGGCAGACGCTGATCCCAGCCGGCCTGGTTCTGCAGCACACCGTTGGCCATCGGCCCGGTCGGTTGCTCACTGCTCTCACTATAGCCTGCCAGAACGGCTGGACCTTGAGCCTGCGGTACGGTGATCCCCTGCTGCACAGGTTGCTGCGAAGCAAGTTGCGCGCCGTTGATCTCATCCTGGTTGTACAGGCGTACGCCCGCCAGCACAGCGACGGTCACCGAAGCGGCAACGGCCAGGCGACCAATGCTGCGCCACGGGCCACGCTTGGCCTTGACCGGGACGGCTTCGTCGGCCAGCGCGGCAGAAACGGCCGACGCAATGTCAAGCTTGGGCAGCAGCAGTTCCTTGTGCATGGCTGCGCGAGCGACCTGGTAACGCGACCAGGTGGCACGGGTCTCGGCATCATCGACCGCGTTCAGCACGCGACGTAATTCCAGTTCGTCCGCTTCGTTATCCATTACCGCGGACAGCGATTCCTGCAAAGCTTCACGACTCATGGCGGTTCCTCTCTTGGCTGTCGCCGCTGTCTCAGGTTTCCTGCAACAGGGGTTGCAGGGCTTTGTCTATGGCCTCCCGAGCGCGGAAGATTCGAGAGCGCACGGTACCCACCGGACATTGCATGACACTGGCAATGTCTTCGTAACTCAGCCCGTCGAACTCGCGCAGGGTCAATGCCGTGCGCAGGTCTTCGGGCAGTTGCTGGATGGTGCGATGGACAGTGCCTTCGATTTCATCCCGCAACAACGAGCGCTCTGGGGACTCTAGATCCTTGAGACCATGATCGCCGTCGTAGAACTCCGCATCCTCGGAGCTCACATCGCTGTCTGGCGGCCGTCTTCCACGGGACACCAGGTAATTCTTCGCCGTGTTGATGGCGATGCGGTACAGCCACGTGTAGAACGCACTGTCACCGCGGAAGTTGCCAAGCGCACGGTAGGCCTTGATGAAAGCTTCCTGCGCCACGTCCTGCGCTTCATGGGTGTCGTGTACAAAACGCACGATCAACCCGAGAATCTTGTGCTGATACTTCAGCACCAACAGATCGAACGCTCGCCTGTCACCGCGCTGCACGCGCTCGACAAGCTGCTGATCCTCTTCCTGGGTTAGCATGAACACTCCTCAGTGAACTCAAAGGAGCGTTGCGACAGCCATCGTTCAGGCTTGCAACCATAGACTCGGGCTTTGCGCAAAAGTTCTCCCCTCCAAGCAAGTTTCCTGCGGCCTCTGGTCGGCTCGCACGAAAAAGACACAGCGCGGTCGCAGCCGGCTGCGTCGATAATCAGTGTCTCGAATACACAGGTTTCAGCCCGGGTAGAGCCGCTGTCCTGCGTCGCCTCGGCAATCGTGGCAGACGGGCAGCCTTCTTGAGATTTGCAGGGGTACTGGAAAGTTCCCACAAAGTCGCCACGCCTGCGCAACCGCCATTGGAAATCCGACGCCGGGGGCTGCTATAAAGGCAGCCCGGCATCTTTCACGATAGTTTCACAATGCCATATACGCATCACTATTGTGCCGCTCCCCTTCCCTAGTTACTAGTGTCCCGACATGAGCCAACAATTCCAACATGATGTCCTGGTGATCGGCAGTGGCGCCGCCGGTCTCAGCCTGGCACTGAACCTTCCCGGCCACCTGCGCGTCGCGGTCCTGAGCAAGGGCGACCTCGCCAACGGCTCTACCTTCTGGGCCCAGGGCGGTGTCGCCGCGGTACTGGACGACACCGACACGGTGCAATCGCACGTCGAGGACACGCTCAATGCAGGCGGTGGCCTGTGCCATGAAGACGCCGTGCGATTCACCGTCGAACACAGCCGCGAAGCCATCGAGTGGCTGATTGAGCAGGGCGTGCCCTTCACCCGCGATGAACACCACAGCGTCGACGACGGCGGCTTCGAGTTCCACCTCACCCGTGAAGGCGGTCACAGCCACCGCCGCATCATCCATGCCGCCGATGCCACGGGCGCCGCGATCTTCACCACGCTTCTGGAACAGGCGCGCCAGCGCCCGAACATCGACCTGCTCGAACAGCGTGTAGCCGTGGACCTGATCACCGAGCGGCGCCTGGGCCTGCCCGGCGAACGCTGCCTGGGCGCCTACGTGCTCGACCGCAACAGCGGCGAGGTGGACACCTTCGGCGCACGCTTCACGGTGTTAGCGACAGGCGGCGCGGCCAAGGTCTATCTCTACACCAGCAACCCCGACGGCGCCTGCGGTGATGGCATTGCCATGGCCTGGCGCGCCGGCTGTCGGGTGGCGAACCTTGAGTTCAACCAGTTCCACCCAACCTGCCTGTACCACCCGCAAGCCAAGAGTTTCCTGATCACCGAGGCCCTGCGTGGCGAAGGTGCGCTGCTGCGCCTGCCCAACGGCGAGCGCTTCATGCCGCGCTTCGACCCGCGCGAAGAGTTGGCGCCACGGGATATCGTCGCTCGCGCCATCGACCACGAGATGAAGCGCCTGGGCGTGGACTGCGTGTACCTGGACATCACCCACAAGCCGGTCGAGTTCATCAAGAGCCACTTCCCCACGGTCTACGAACGCTGCCTGACCTTCGGCATCGACATCACTCGCCAGCCGATCCCGGTGGTACCGGCAGCGCACTACACCTGCGGCGGCGTGATGGTCGACGAGCGCGGCCACACCGACGTACCGGGCCTGTATGCCATTGGCGAGACCAGTTTCACCGGCCTGCACGGCGCCAATCGCATGGCCAGCAATTCGCTGCTGGAGTGCTTCGTCTACGGCCGCGCGGCTGCCGCGGACATCGAGGCGCACCTGGATCAAGTCGGCAGGCCGCAGGCCCTGCCTTGCTGGGATGCCAGCCAGGTTACCGATTCGGATGAAGACGTGATCATCGCGCACAACTGGGACGAACTGCGGCGATTCATGTGGGACTACGTCGGCATCGTGCGCACCAGCAAACGCCTGCAGCGCGCCGAGCACCGGGTGCGCCTGCTGCTGGACGAAATCGACGAGTTCTACAGCAACTACAAGGTCAGCCGCGACCTGATCGAGCTGCGCAACCTGGCACAGGTGGCCGAGCTGATGATTCGCTCGGCGATGCAGCGCAAGGAAAGCCGTGGGCTGCACTACACCCTGGACTACCCGGGGATGCTGGGTGAGGCCAGGGATACGATACTCAGCCCGACCTGAGCCTGGCGCCGGCCTTTTCGCCGCGGCGACTTGCCCGCGAAGAGGTCGGCAACACCCACTTCACTCTACAGCCATCACCCATCGGCGTCGGCTGAACTTCAAGCGCACACGAAGCTGTCGGTGCTCATCCGCCGTCAGCGCATCCCTTGGAATGCACTGGCTCTGGGCAACCCGCCGCCCTTCGCGCACGAAGCGCAACACCACCATCACCGGCAGCGCGACGCTGTCACGGCACAACCTAACCCGCTGCCAGCCACGGGCACGGCTGAACGCCTGCCAGCCACGCGCATCACGGCGCAGACCGGTCACGGCATCAGGATGGGTCAGGAGGATACGACGGGGAATCACCCAACAGGCATGGGCGAGGCAGGCAATCAGCACGCAGGTTGCCAACCACCAGGGCAAGGCACTGAACCACAGAGTGGCGAGCGCCAGCGCCTGCCCGGCAAGATAGGCCGTCAGCAGCAGGCGCGAGCCCTGCCAACGGCACTCGAAGCACTCACTTGGGCTGGACACGGTCCAGGATGATGCGGACCATGCGCTGCAGCTCAGGGTCTTCGGATTCGTTACGCTCCATGAACCAGCCGAACATGTCCTGGTCCTCGCAGGTCAACAGGCGGCGGTACAGTTCGCGATCCGCTTCGCTCAGGTTCGGGTAAACCTCCTGGGTGAAGGGTACGAGCAGCACGTCCAGCTCCAGCATGCCGCGGCGGCTGTGCCAGAAAAGCCGGTTGAGTTCAGTTTGTTCGACCATGGGGCCCTCCTCGAATGGTCGCGCAGTATACCGCGCTGCAACCACAGCGGCACGAGGCATTGGTCTAGTCACCTACCTATTTTGTTACTGGCGTTCTATGATGGCCGCCAGTCTTTATAGCTACCGCGATGACCCATGGCCGACTCCGCTTTCTTCTGTCCCCTGTCCCACGAGGGCATCCTCGCTGTCCGCGGCTCCGACGCCGGCAAGTTCCTGCAAGGCCAGCTGACCTGCAACCTCGACTATCTGAATCCGCAGCACGCCAGTCTCGGCGCTCGCTGCATGGTCAAAGGCCGCATGCAATCCAGCTTCCGCATCCTGCCCGAAGGCAATGGCTATCTGCTTGCCATGGCCAGCGAACTGCTCGAGGCGCAATTGGCGGATCTGAAGAAGTACGCGGTGTTCTCCAAGGCCACGCTGACCGACGAAAGCCCCGCCTGGGTACGCTTCGGCCTGCAGCAGGGCGATGCCGCGCTGCACGCGCTGGGGCTTGAAACACCACAGGCAGCCGGCGCCACCGTGCGTTATGAAGGGCTCGTCGCCATCGCTGTCTCGCCTGCACGCGTCGAACTGTGGGTGCCCGCCGAACAGGCCGCCAACGTGCGCGAAGTCCTCGCCGCCGCACTGCCCGAAGGCACCCTGGATGCCTGGCTGCTGGGTCAGATCCGCGCCGGCATCGGCCAGGTCATGGGCCCGACCCGTGAACTGTTCATCCCGCAGATGATCAACCTGCAGGCCGTCGACGGCGTGAGTTTCAAGAAGGGCTGCTATACCGGCCAGGAAATCGTCGCGCGCATGCAGTACCTGGGCAAGCTCAAGCGTCGCCAGTATCGCCTCTCGCTGCCCGTGGACGAAGCCCCCGCACCCGGCGCAGAGATCTTCTCGCCCACCCACGGCTCCTCGGTCGGCGAGGTGGTCATCGCGGCACCGGCCGAGCAAGGTGTCGAACTGCTGGCAGTGCTCAGCGCCGACTCGGTGGAAGATGACAACCTGCACCTGGGCAGCCTCGAAGGCCCACGCCTGACCCTGCTCGACCTGCCCTACGAACTGGACCGCGATCGGGAAATCCAGCGCTGACCAGCCCGCCCCGCCGCTGCGGCGGGGCAGCCCCACCACTGCGGTAGAGAAGTCCATGAACAAGCTGGCCGAGATGGTTCAAGCGCAGTTGCTCGCTGCCATCGACAACGACGACCTGGTCCTGCCCACGCTGCCCGAGGTTGCCCTGAGCATCCGAGAAGCCGCCGAAGACAGCGAAATCAGCGTTGCCGCCTTGAGCCGCGTGATCGGTCGCGATGCTGCGCTGTCGGCGCGCCTGATCAAGGTGGTCAACAGCCCGCTGCTGCGCGCACTGGTGGAGGTCACCGACCTGCACACCGCGATCACACGCCTGGGCGTCAACTACAGCTGTAACCTGGCTATCGGCCTGGTGATCGAACAGATCTTCCATGCCCGATCGCCGGCGGTGGAACACAAGCTGCGCGATATCTGGGAAAACAGCCTGGAAGTGGCGGGCATCAGTTACGAAATCTGCAGACGCTACACCCACCTCAAACCCGACCAGGCCACCCTGGGTGGTCTTGTGCACCAGATCGGCGCCCTGCCGGTACTGATCTACGCCGAAGAGCACAACGAGCTGCTGTCCGACCCGGTGTGCCTGCACTTCGTGATCGAACAGATCCATCCCGTGCTGGGCGACAAGATCCTCAGCGCCTGGGAGTTTCCCGAGCAACTGGTCAACCTGCCCAGCCAGGTCCAGGACCTGGAGCGCGAGACCGACAAGATCGACTACATCGGCATCGTCCAGATCGCCCGCTCGCTCAGCCTGCGCGGGCGCGGCCAGCCCTTGACCAGCCTGCCCGCCTATAAGCTGCTGCGCTTGCCGGAGGGCAAAGAGCTGGATCTGCTGGAGCTGGTCGAGGCACGAGACATGTTGCGCTGACTGCCGCGGGTGCGGCGGTCAATCCGCAATGAAGCTCACCCGCACCTTCAAACCGCCGTTGTCGCCATCATGCAGGCTGATCTGCGCCAGATGCGCACGGCAAATTTCGCCGACGATCGCCAACCCTAGCCCACTGCCTTGGGCACTGCGCCGGTAGAAGCGCTCGAACACGCGCTCGCGATCATCCACTGGAATCCCCGGCCCATCGTCCTCGACCTCCAGCACCGCAGGGGCCAGCACGCGCAGGATCACGTTACCGCCCATCGGCGTGTGGGCCAGGGCATTGTCCACCAGGTTGCTGAGCAGCTCGTTGAGCAAGGTCGGCTCGCCCTTCAGCCAAACCGGCGCCTCGGCTTCCAGCGCCAGGGCAACACCCCGGGCATGGGCCAGCGGCGCCATGGCCATGCCCAGTTCGCGGGCCAGCTGGCTGAGATCCAGGCGCTTTGCACCGCCTTCGGCGATTGCCCGGGCGCCATTTTCCACACGGGCCAGCGACAGCAACTGGTTGGCCAGGTGGGTAAGGCGATCAGTCCCCTGGGCCGCAGACTCCAGGGTCTGGCGCCACTCCTCGGGCTCCCGCGAGCGCAAGCCCAACTCCACCCGAGCCTTGAGCGCCGCCAGTGGTGTGCGCAACTCGTGGGCAGCATCGGCGATGAACTGCGCCTGGCGCTCGAACTGGCCGCGCAGCCGCTCGGTGAAGTGGTTCAAGGCCCGCACCAGCGGCCCCAGTTCATGCTGCACCTGCACCACCGGCAGGGCCCGCAGATCGTCGGGCTGACGGGCCTCCACCGCCGTGCGCAGACGCTCCAGCGGACGCAGTGCAGCACTGACCGCGAACCACACCATCACCAGCGCGCCCAGCGCAAGCATGCCCAGGCGCAGCAACGTGTCGGCCATCAGTCCGCGCGCCATGCTCACCCGCGCCTCTTCGGTCTCGGCCACGCGGATCTCGGCCATGCCGTTCATGTTCGGTTCGCTGACGGCCTTGAGCAGGCTCACCACGCGCACATCCTGGCCCAGGTAGGTGGCGTTGTAGAAACGCGCCAGTGCCGGATAGTCGTCGGTGCGCGGCGTGCCAGGGGGCGGCGGCGGCAGCTTCTCGTAACCGGAAATCAGCCTCTGGTGGATATCCAGCACCTGGTAGTAGATGCGTCCGGCGCTGTCGTAGGCGAAGGTGTCCAGGGCCACATAGGGCACATCGGCGCTGAGCGTGCCATCGCGCTGGGAGAGGCCGGCGGCAATGGTCCGCGCCGAGGCCAGCAGCGTGCGGTCATAGGCGGTGTCGGCGGCCTCGCGGCCATTCCAGTAAGCGCTCAGGCCGCTGGCCAGCATCAGCACCACGAGCAACAGCGCCAGGTTGCCGAGCAGGCGCGCGCGCAGGCTGCCGTTGTCACGCATCGCGATGCTCGAGCAGGTAGCCCAGGCCGCGGAACGTGACGATCGCCACCGGGTGGCCATCGAGCTTTTTGCGCAGGCGATGGATGTAGATCTCGATGGCATCGGGGCTGGCTTCTTCGTCCAGGCCAAACACCTGTGCGGCCAATTGCTCCTTGCTCATCACCCGCCCGGGACGGGCGATCAGCGCCTCGAGCACGCTCTGTTCGCGCGAGGTCAAGGTCAGCGGCTCGTCACCCAGCGCAAAGCGCCGCGTGTCCAGGTCATACACCAGGGGCCCGCAACGTTGCTGACGTTCGCCACCGAGCACGCTACGGCGCAGCAGTGCCTTGACCCGCGCCTCAAGCTCGGTGAGCTCGAAAGGCTTGGCCAGGTAGTCGTCGGCCCCAAGGTTCAGGCCGTGCACGCGGTCCTTGACGTCGCTGCGCGCGGTGAGCATCAGCACCGGCAGGGTCTTGCCCCGCGAGCGCAGGCGCGCCAGCACTTCGAAACCGTCCATGCGCGGCAGGCCGACATCCAGCACGGCGACAGCATAGTCCTCGCTGGCCAGGGCCAGGTCGGCGGCCACCCCGTCATGCAGCACATCCACGGTCAAGCCCTGGCTCTTGAGGGCCTGGGCCACGCTTTCAGCCAACGGCAGATGGTCTTCGACCAGCAACACACGCATCGGATTCTCCCTGCTCGGGTTGGGCGGTGGCGCGGAGTGTAACGCCCTCGCCGGCACTGTGAAGCCCTTGTGACAAACCTTTCGCGCTGAAAGGTTAGCGAAAGGTTCGCCACCTAGCATCGCACCACGGTCGCTCCACGCGCCGAAAAAAGCACCAGCAAGGTGCAACGAATAAGAACAATAAAACGGAGTCAGACGACGATGCTGTCAATGCAGCCCAGCCGGTCCCTTTCCGCCCGCCCTTCCACGCTCGCCAGCGCCATTGCCCTTGCCGGCATTGCTCCGATGAGCCAGGCCGCCTTCTTCGAAGACAGTACGGCCACCTTCGAAACCCGAAACATGTACTTCAATCGCGACTTCCGCGATGGCACCAGCGCGCAACAATCCAAACGCGACGAATGGGCCCAGGGCTTCATGCTCAATTTCGAATCCGGCTATACCGACGGCACCGTGGGCTTCGGCCTCGACGCCCTGGGCATGCTCGGCATCAAGCTCGACTCCAGCAAGGACCGCGCAGGCACCGGCCTGCTGCCGACCCATGACGACGGCAAGGCGGCCAACGAGTACTCCAAGCTCGGCCTGACCGGCAAGGTCAAGATCTCCCAGACCGAGTTGAAAGTCGGCACCCTGATCCCGGAACTGCCGACGCTGCAGCCCAACGACGGGCGCATCCTGCCGCAGACCTTCGAAGGCGGCCTGCTCACCTCCCGCGAGATCAAGAACCTGACCTTCACTGGCGGGCGCCTTGAAAAGGCCAAGGACCGCGACGACACCAACTGGGAAGACCTGGCGCTGAACAACAAGAACGGCCGCTTCGGTGGTACGTTCCGCGCCGACCACTTCGACCTGGGTGGCCTGGACTACAAGTTCACCGACCGCATCACCGGCAGCTACCACTTCGCCCAGCTCGATGACATCTACCGCCAGCACTTCGTCGGCATGGTCGCCACACAGCCCTGGGGGCCGGGCACCTTCGGCGCCGACCTGCGCCTCTCGAAGAGTGACGAACAGGGCAAGGCCCTGGCCGGCAAGATCGACAACACCACGGTCAACGGCATGCTCAGCTACGCGCTCAGCGGCCACAAGTTCAGCGCCGCCTACCAGCACCTGTCCGGCGACAGCGCCTTCCCCTATGTCGACGGCGCCGACCCGTACCTGGTCAACTTCGTCCAGATCAACGACTTCGCCGGCGCCGACGAACGCTCCTGGCAAGTACGCTACGACTACAACTTCGCTTCCCTGGGCATTCCTGGCCTGACCTTCATGACCCGCTACATCAACGGCGACAACGTCAGCCGCGCCGATGGCAGCGAGGGCAAGGAATGGGAACGCAACACCGAGTTCAAGTATGTGGTGCAGAGTGGTCCGCTGAAGAACGTCGCGGTGCGCCTGCGCAACGCTACCTTCCGCTCCAACTTCGCCCGCGATGCCGATGAAGTACGCCTGCTGGTCAGCTACAGCGTGGCCCTGTGGTAACCCATAACAACAACGCTCACGGAGATAGACGATGAACCTTTCACTGCGCCGACTCGTCCTGGCCACCGGCTGCCTGCTGCTGGCCGGTAACGCCCTGGCCGCCGAACCGAAACGCCCCGAATGCATCGCCCCGGCCTCGCCCGGCGGTGGTTTTGACCTGACCTGCAAACTGGTGCAGAGCGCACTGGTCGAGGAGAAGATCCTCAGCAAACCCATGCGCGTCACCTACATGCCAGGCGGTGTCGGCGCGGTGGCCTACAACGCCGTGGTAGCCCAGCGTCCGGCCGATGGCGGCACGCTGGTGGCCTGGTCCAGCGGCTCGCTGCTGAACCTGGCCCAGGGCAAGTTCGGCCGCTTCGACGAGAACGCGGTGAAATGGCTGGCCGCCGTCGGCACCAGCTATGGCGCCATCGCAGTGAAAAGCGACTCGCCCTACAAGACCCTCGATGACCTGGTTGCCGCACTGAAGAAAGACCCGAGCAAGGTGGTGATCGGTTCCGGCGGCACCGTCGGTAGCCAGGACTGGATGCAGACCGCGCTGATCGCCAAGGCTGCCGGCATCAACCCGCGCGACCTGCGCTACGTGGCCCTGGAAGGCGGCGGCGAAATCGCCACCGCGCTGCTCGGCGGCCATATCCAGGTGGGTTCGACCGACATTTCCGACTCCATGCCACACATCCAGAGCGGCAGCATGCGCATCCTCGCGGTGTTCTCGGAAAATCGCCTGGACGAGCCTGAAATGAAGAACATCCCGACCGCCAAGGAGCAGGGCTACGACATCGTCTGGCCGGTGGTGCGCGGCTTCTACCTCGGCCCGAAGGTGAGCGACGAAGAGTACGCCTGGTGGAAAGCGTCGTTCGACAAGCTGCTGGCCTCGGAAGACTTCGCCAAGCTGCGTGACCAGCGCGAGCTGTTCCCGTTCGCCATGACCGGTGAAGAGCTCGATGGCTATGTGAAGAAGCAGGTCGCCGACTACAAGACCCTGGCCAAGGAATTCGGCCTGATCCAGTAATCTCGGCCCTTGTGGGAGCGGGCTTGCCCGCCCCCACGAAGGAAGCATGAAAGCCGCTTCTATCGAGGATTCCTTCATGATCCTGCAACGCATCTTCGCCCTGGTGCTGCTGGCGGTCTGCGCCGCCCTGGCCGTCATGGCCTGGCCGTACCAGGCGGCGTTTTCCTATGAGCCGGTGGGCCCCCGTGCCTACCCGCTGCTGATGCTCGGCCTGATGAGCCTGGGCCTCTTGTATCTGGCGATTCGTCCGACGCCCATCGTGCACAAGGACGACGAAGTCCCCCTGGACCGCGAGACCCTCACCAAGATCGCCGCCTGCGTCGGCCTGCTGATCGTCTTCGCCGCCACCTTCGAGCCGCTGGGCTTCATCCTCAGCGCCGTCCTCGCCGGCCTGCCCATGGCCCGCCTGTATGGCGGCCGCTGGCTGCACAGCGCGATCGTGGTGGTGGGCATGAGCATCTTCCTCTACTGGCTGTTCGACCGGGTGATGGATGTCCCCCTGCCCCTCGGCCTGCTCGACGTACTGGAGAACTGACACATGGATACCTTGAGCTACCTCGGCCAGGGCTTCGGCGTCGCCCTGAGCCCCTACAACCTGGTCACCGCCCTGAGCGGCACCCTGATCGGCACCGTGGTCGGCCTGTTGCCAGGTCTGGGCCCGATCAACGGCGTGGCGCTGCTGATCCCCATCGCCTTCGCCCTCGGTCTGCCGCCGGAGTCGGCGCTGATCCTGCTGGCCGCGGTGTATCTGGGCTGCGAATATGGCGGCCGGATCAGTTCGATCCTGCTGAACATCCCGGGCGAAGCCTCGACCGTGATGACCACCCTCGATGGCTACCCCATGGCCCGCCAGGGCCTGGCCGGTGTCGCCCTGTCGCTGTCGGCCTGGAGCTCGTTCATCGGCGCACTCATCGCCACCTGCGGCATGGTGCTGTTCGCGCCGCTGCTGGCGAAATGGGCGATCGCCTTCGGACCGGCGGAATACTTCGTGTTGATGGTGTTCGCCATCGTCGCCCTCGGCGGCATGGCCGGCGACAAGCCACTGAAGACCTTCATCGCCGCGCTGATCGGCCTGTTCCTGTCGGCCGTGGGCATCGACGCCAACAGCGGCGTGTACCGCTTCACCGGTGACAGCGTTCACCTGGCCGACGGTATCCAGTTCGTGGTGCTGGTACTGGGCCTGTTCTCCATCAGCGAGATTCTCCTGCTGCTGGAGAAGACCCACCATGGCCACCAGGCGGTCAAGGCCACCGGGCGCATGCTGTTCAACCTCAAGGAAGCCGCCTCGGTCTTCGTCGTCAACATTCGCTGCGGCCTGCTCGGCTTCTTCATGGGCGTGCTGCCCGGTGCCGGTGCCACCCTGGCCAGCGCCGTGGCGTACATGACCGAGAAGCGTATCGCCGGTGCCAGCGGCAAGTTCGGCAAGGGCGACGCCCGTGGCCTCGCCGCCCCGGAAACCGCCATCGGTGCATCCTGCTGCGGCGCCCTGGTGCCGATGCTGACCCTGGGCGTACCAGGTTCGGGCACCACCGCCGTGATGATCGGTGCACTGACCCTGTACAACATCACCCCCGGCCCACTGCTGTTCGAACAGCAGCCTGACATCGTGTGGGGCCTGATCGCCTCGCTGTTCATCGCCAACATCATGCTGGTGATCCTGAACATCCCGATGATCCGCATCTTCACCCGCATCCTTGCCGTACCGAACTGGGCGCTGGTGCCGGTGATCGCGATCATCACCGCGATCGGCGTCTACGCCGTGCACGCCACCACCTTCGACCTGTTCCTGATGGTCGGCATCGGCATCATGGGCTATATCCTGCGCAAGCTGGACTTCCCGCTGTCGCCGATCCTGCTGGGCTTCATCCTCGGCGGGCTGATGGAGCAGAACCTGCGCCGCGCGCTGTCGATCTCCAACGGCGAGCTGGGCATCCTCTGGTCGAGCCCGATCAGCATGAGCGTATGGGCACTGGTGTTCTGCATGCTGGCCCTCCCGTTACTGCGCATCTGGCGCCGCCGCAGCCTGCAGCGCCGGGCCATGGCCGATGCCTGATCGGTCGTTGCCGCTGTTCTGGGCTACCGGGCTGGTCGGACTTGCTGGCGGTTTCATCGCCAGCAAGGTCGGCTGGCCTTTGCCGTGGATGGTCGGCTCGCTGCTGGCGATCATCGCGGTGCGCTGCCTCACCCCCTGGCAACTGTCGGAAATCCCCAACGGCCGCAAATGCGGGCAGTGGGTGATCGGTATCGGTATCGGCCTGCACTTCACCCCGGAAGTGATCGAACAGGTTGCCAGCCATTTCGGCTTGATCTTCTTCGGTGCGCTGCTGACCACGGTCTCCAGCGGCGTCGGCGTGTGGCTGCTACGCCGGTCCGGTGAGGACCGTGCCACGGCATTCTTTGCCAGTATGCCCGGCGGCTCGGGCGAGATGGTCAACCTGGGCGCGCGCAATGGTGCGGTGCTCAGCCAAGTGGCGGCGGCGCAGAGCCTGCGCGTACTGGCGGTGGTGCTGTGCGTACCGGCGCTGTTCAAGCTGCTGCTGGGCGATGGCGTGGCGCTGAACCATGCCGGCAGCGTCAGTTGGGGTTGGCTGGCGCTGATCGCGCCGCTGAGCATTGGCGTGGCGCTGCTCTGGCAGCGCCTGCGCCAGCCCAATCCCTGGTTGTTCGGGCCACTGCTGGTGGCTGCCAGCATCAGCCTGGCCAACAACCTGCAGATCGGCCTGCCCAACGGCGCCAGCCAGATCGGCCAGTGGTTGATCGGCAGCGGCCTGGCCTGCCACTTCAACCGCGCGTTCTTCCGCCGTGCGCCGGCCTTCCTGGGGCGCACCCTGGTGGCGACGGCCCTGTGCATGCTGATTGCAGGCGGCGCGGCCTGGGGGCTGAGCCTGTTCAGCCACCTGGACCTGCGTTCGCTGACATTGGGGATGATGCCGGGCGGGATCGCCGAGATGAGCCTGACGGCGGAGACCCTGCAACTGTCGGTGCCGCTGGTGACGGCGCTGCAGGTGATGCGCTTGCTGTTCGTGCTGTTCCTGGCAGAACCGATGTTCAGGTATTGGATACGCCAGGACGATTGACCGGTCGACCTCTTCGCGGGCAAGTCGGAGCGCCGAACCGCCGCCCCCACTGGCTGAGAGCGGGCTTGCCCGCGAAGAGGCCAACCCGACCGCAAGCCCTTACAAAGGCGGCACCGCCCAATTGATGGGCTCCAATCCGCGCTGCTGCAGGAAGCTGTTGGTCCGGCTGAAATGCCCGCAGCCCAAAAACCCGCGATACGCCGACAAAGGCGACGGATGCACCGACTTGAGCACCAGATGCTTGGTCCCGTCGATCAGCTTCTGCTTGCTCTGCGCATGCGATCCCCACAGCAGGAACACCACGTTCTCGCACTGCTCGCTGACCAGCTGGATGATGCGGTCGGTGAAGAACTCCCAGCCCTTCTTGGCATGCGACGCGGCATTGGCGCGCTCGACGGTCATGGTGGTATTGAGCAGCAACACCCCCTGCTCGGCCCAGCTCTGCAGGTAGCCATGATTGGGGATCGGCAGGTTCAGGTCGCGCTGCAGCTCCTTGTAGATGTTCACCAGCGAAGGCGGCGTCGGCACCCCCGGCTGCACCGAGAAGCACAGGCCATGGGCCTGGCCCGGGCCGTGGTAAGGGTCCTGGCCGAGGATCACCACCTTCACCTTGTCCAGCGGCGTGGTGTTGAGGGCATTGAAGATCAGCGGCCCAGGTGGATAGATCTCCTTGCCGGCGGCATGCTCCTGGCGCAGGAACTCGCGCAGCTGGTGCATGTAGGGCTGGTCGAACTCGGCGCGCAGCGCGGCCTTCCAGCTGGGTTCGAGCTTGATGCGATCGTCGTCGGTCATGGAGCAATCCTGAATCAGAGTGGGCGCGACACTAGGAAAGCCGCCCCCGCTTGTCAATCGCTCCGACCGGTGACAGGCACGATCGGTCAGGCAAGCCATACTTGTGCGACGACTTGCGCGAGGTTGTCCATGTCCATTCATTGCGAGGTACTCACCGGCGCCGATGGCGCCCGTATCGGCATCGCCACCCTGGATGCCGCCAAGACCCTGAACGCCCTGACCCTGCCGATGATCGAGATGCTCGATTCGCACCTGCGCGAATGGGCGCGCGATCCGGGCGTCGTCTGCGTGCTGCTGCGCGGCAACGGCGAAAAGGCCTTCTGCGCAGGCGGCGATGTGCGCGCGCTGGTGCAGGCCTGTCGCGAGCATCCCGGCAGCGTGCCACCGCTGGCAGCAACCTTCTTCGCCGCCGAATATCGCCTCGACTATCTGCTGCACACCTACCCCAAGCCGCTATTGTGCTGGGGCCACGGTCATGTGCTGGGCGGCGGCATGGGCCTGCTGCAGGGCGCCAATGTGCGTATCGTCACCCCCAGCAGCCGGCTGGCGATGCCGGAAGTGAGCATTGGCCTGTATCCAGATGTCGGTGCCAGTTGGTTCCTCAGCCGCCTGCCGGGCAAGCTTGGGCTGTTCCTGGGGCTGACCGGCGCGCCGATCAATGCCCGTGACGCCCTTGATCTGGGGCTGGCCGACCGTTTCCTCGGCGAGCAGCAGCAGGCTTCGCTGATTAAAGAACTGCTGCAACTGAACTGGCAGGAACAGACCGCCTTGCAACTGAACAGCCTGCTCAAGGCCGAGCAGCATCGCGCCTGGGCCGAGCTTCCCGAAGCGCAGTGGCTGCCTCGCCGCGCCGTGATCGACGCATTGCTCGATGTCGCTGACCCGGTAGCCGCCTGGCGGGCCGTGTGCGGCTTGAGACACCACACCGATCCACTGCTGGCCAAGGCGGGCGAGCGCTTGCATGAAGGCTGCCCGCTTACCGGTCATCTGGTCTGGGAACAGCTTCAGCGCGCCCGTCACCTGTCGCTGGCCCAGGTGTTCCAGATGGAATACGCCATGAGCCTGAACTGCTGTCGGCATCCGGAATTCAGCGAAGGGGTGCGCGCTCGCTTGCTCGACAAAGACAACCAACCGCACTGGCACTGGCCGGATATCGGCAAGGTGCCAGCAGCGGTGGTCGAAGCGCACTTCGTCAAAGTCTGGGAGGGGCGACACCCGCTGGCGGATCTGGGCTGACCCTATCGCTGCCAGTTGCGATCCCCACGCCCCCGATCGCGTTGCCCATTGGAATGCCAGCGATCATCCCGCCCGCCGCCACGGTAGTCCTGGCGATCGCGGTCACGCCCGTAGTCGTAGCGCTGGCGGTTGCCGTAGTCATGACGCGGATTGCCATGCCACTGGTTCACCACCGGTGGCGTGTAGGGCCGGTAGTAAGGTGCCGGCGCCGGACGGTAGTAACGCGGTGCCGTCTGGTAGTAATACCGAGGCTGCGGCGCGACGTAGTAACGGTCCTGACGGTAGTAGTAACCCGGGTAGGCGTAGCGGTCAGCGGTGTAGTACTCGCTGCGGTAATAGCCCCCGCCCCCGTAGTAAGGGGCACAGGCACTGGTCATCAGGCCAAGCAGAACGACCAACAGGATTCGAGGGTACATGGCGGCCTCCTGGACCGCTGGATTGCCCGGCACAGCGGCGCTGGCGGACGTCGATCGCAACACGTTGATCGACACTGAGTAAGACAGTGCGCCCAAGGTCCGGTGCCATTTGCGCAACAAATTGAAACAGACAGAACGATCCGGAAATACAAATAGACAGAGGCGCGACAAAAGCCTCCAACGGATATACTGCGCGCCTCGGAGCAGACATACCGCGAATACCCGGAAGCCACCATGAACGACAGCCAGCGCTGCCCCGCCTGCGGCGCCGCCAACCAGTGCGCCCTGGCCGACCCGCGCAGTGCCACCCAGGCCTGCTGGTGTTTCAGCGTCAGCATCGATGCCGCTGTGCTGGAAGCGCTTCCCGACGAACTGCGCAACAAGGCCTGCCTGTGCCCTCGCTGCGCAGCAGTCGACGAACAGCTCAAGGCAGCCGACCAGCGGCAGCCTCTTTAAGATTGCTACGATGCGCCTCGATCGATTTCTCGCCAACTTCCCCCAGTACAACCGCCAGCAGGTGCGCTTGCTGCTGGTGCAGCGCCGTGTGCGGGTCGACGCAGAGCCGGTGATAGATCCGCGACACGAGGTGCGTGAATTCAGCCGGGTCGAGGTCGATGAGCAGTTGTTGCAGGCCGGGCGCCCGGCACGCTACCTGATGTTGTACAAGCCCGCGGGGTGCGTCAGCGCCACCCGCGACCCGCAGCACCCCACCGTACTCGACCTGCTGCCGGCCGACCTGCGTGACGACCTGCACATCGCCGGGCGCCTGGACTACAACACCACCGGGCTGATGATCCTGACCAATGACGGCCAATGGTCACGCCGCCTGACCCAACCGCGCACCAAGCAGGCGAAGGTCTATCAGGTCGAGACCGAGGACGAAATCGGCGCGCACTACATCGAAAAGTTCCGCGAAGGCTTCTACTTCGCCTTCGAAGACCTCACCACCCTGCCCGCCCAACTCGACATTCTTGGCCCGCGCAGCGCGCGACTGGCGATCGTCGAAGGGCGCTATCACCAGGTCAAGCGCATGTTCGGCCACTTCGACAACAAGGTGATCGGCCTGCACCGCGAAAGCATGGGGCCCATCAGCCTGGACCCGGCCCTGACGCCAGGCGCGTTCAGGGCCCTGACCGCCGAGGAAATCGCGGCGGTCTGACGGTCGACCTCAGGCGCTCTTCTTCACCCTGAACCAGGCCGCATACAGCGCCGGCAGGAACAGCAGCGTCAAGGCCGTCGCCACGATCAAGCCCCCCATGATCGCCACTGCCATCGGCCCGTAGAACACGCTGCGCGACAGTGGAATCATCGCCAGCACCGCGGCCAATGCCGTCAGCACGATGGGCCGGAAGCGCCGCACCGTAGCCTCGATGATCGCCTGCCAGCGGTCCAGCCCAGCGGCGATGTCCTGCTCGATCTGGTCCACCAGGATCACCGAGTTACGCATGATCATCCCTGCCAGCGCGATGGTGCCGAGCATCGCCACGAAGCCGAACGGCTGGCGGAACACCAGCAGGAACAAGGTCACACCAATCAGCCCCAACGGTGCGGTGAGGAACACCATCACCGTGCGCGAGAAACTGCGCAGCTGGATCATCAGCAGGCTCAGCACCACCACGATGAACAACGGCATGCCGGCGTTCACCGAGCGCTGGCCGCGCTGGGCATCCTCCACCGTGCCGCCGACCTCAAGCAGGTAACCGTCGGGCAATTGCTCGCGCACCTGCTGCAGGGTCGGCAGGATCTGCCTGACCAGGCTGTCCGGCTGTTCCTTGTCGTAGATGTCGGCACGCACGGTCACCGTCGGCAGGCGATTGCGGTGCCAGATGACACCCTCCTCGAAGCCGTACTCCAGCGTCGCCACCTGTGACAACGCCACGCTCTGGCCGTTGTCGGTCGGCAGCGCCAGACTGCCCAGGCCCCCCATGTCGCTGCGCTCCTCGCGAGTGCCGCGCAAGAGAATTTCGATCAGTTCGTTGTCCTCGCGGTACTGGCTGACCGTGGTGCCCGTCAACGAGCTTTGCAGGAAGCTCGACAGCTGCGCGGTACTCACGCCGAGCGCGCGGGCGCGGTCCTGGTCGATTGCCAGGAACACCGCCTTGCTCGGTTCCTCCCAGTCCAGGTGCACGTTGACCACGTGCGGGTTCTCGCGCACCTTGACCGCCACCTCTCGGGCCAGGGCGCGCACTTTCTCGATGTGTTCGCCGGTGACCCGGAACTGCACCGGGTAACCCACGGGCGGGCCGTTCTCAAGGCGCGTGACCCGCGAGCGCAATTGCGGGAATTCCTGGTCAAGGGTGGTAATGGCCCAGCTGCGCAGGGCTTCGCGGTCCTTGAGCGACTTGGCCAGCACCACGAACTGGGCGAAGCTCACTGCCGGCAGTTGCTGGTCCAGTGGCAGGTAATAACGCGGTGAACCGGTGCCGACGTAGGCCACGTAGTTCTCGATACCATCCTGCTGCTTGAGCAGCGCCTCCAGGCGCTTGACCTGCTCGGCGGTGTTGGCCAGCGAAGCACCTTCGGCCAGCTTCAGGTCGATCATCAGCTCAGGCCGCGCCGATGCTGGGAAGAACTGCTGGGGCACGAAGCGGAACAGCACGATGCTGCCGACGAAGGCGGCAATGGTCAGCACGATCACCGTCTTGCGACGACGCACGCACCACTCCACCACCTTGCGCACACGTTGGTAGAACGGCGTGGCATAAGGGTCGGGCGTATGCTCGCCATTGCCGTGACGCGCCGCATGGCGCTTGGCCAGGTCCGGCAGCAGGCGGTCGCCCAGATAGGGGACGAACAGTACCGCCGCGACCCACGAGGTCAGCAACGCGATGGTCACCACCTGGAAGATCGAACGGGTGTATTCGCCGGTGCTCGACGCGGCCGTGGCGATCGGCAGAAAGCCTGCGGCGGTGATCAGCGTTCCGGTCAGCATCGGGAAGGCGGTACTCGACCAGGCATAGCTTGCCGCCTTGAGCCGGTCGTAGCCCTGCTCCATCTTGATCGCCATCATCTCCACGGCAATGATCGCATCGTCCACCAGCAGCCCCAGGGCCAGTACCAGCGCCCCCAGCGAAATCTTGTGCAAGCCGATGCCGAAGTAGTGCATGGCAGCGAAGGTCATGGCCAGCACCAGCGGGATCGCCAGGGCCACCACCAGCCCCGTGCGCACCCCCAGCGAGAAGAAGCTCACCAGCAACACGATGACCAGTGCCTCGACCAGCACCTGGATGAACTCGCCGACCCCGGCCTTGACCGCTGCCGGCTGGTCGGACACCTTGCGCAGCTCCATGCCCGCCGGCAGGTCGTGCGCGAGCCGGGCGAACTCGGCTTCAAGCGCTTTGCCCAGTACCAGGATGTCACCGCCGTCCTTCATCGACACAGCAAGGCCGATGGCATCCTCGCCCATGAAGCGCATGCGCGGCGCAGGTGGGTCGTTGAAGCCGCGATGGACCTCGGCAACATCGCCGATGCGGAAGGTACGATCGCCCACGCGGATAGGGAACTGGCGAATCTGCTCGACGCTGTCGAAGCGCCCGCTGACCCGCAGTTGCAGGCGCTCGCTGGGCGTTTCGAAGAAGCCTGCGGTGCTCACCGCATTCTGCTCGCGCAACGCCTGCTGCACCGCGGCCAGCGGCACCCCCAGGGTCGCCAGCTTGGTGTTGGACAGCTCGATCCAGATCTTCTCGTCCTGCAAGCCGATCAGCTCGACCTTGCCCACATCCTTGACCCGCTGCAGCTGGATCTGGATGCGGTCGGCATAATCCTTGAGCACTGCATAGTCGAAGCCTGCCCCGCTCAGGGCGTAGATATTGCCGAACGTGGTGCCGAACTCATCGTTGAAGAACGGCCCCTGCACCTCAGGCGGCAAGGTGTGACGAATATCCGCGACCTTCTTGCGGATCTGGTACCACAGCTCGGGAATTTCGTCCGAATGCATCGAGTCGCGAGCCATGAACGTGACCTGGGACTCCCCCGGACGGGAGAACGAGACGATCTTGTCGTACTCGCCGGTCTCCATCAGCTTCTTTTCGATGCGCTCGGTGACCTGTCGCGACACCTCTTCAGCGGTGGCACCAGGCCACAACGTACGCACGACCATGGCCTTGAAGGTAAAGGGTGGATCTTCACTCTGTCCCAGCTTGGTGTAGGACATAGCGCCAATGGCCGCCAACAGGATCATCAGGAACAGTACGATCTGGCGATTGCGCAGCGCCCAGGCGGAAAGGTTGAACCCCATCGGGACTTACTCCTTGCTCGCCAGGTTCACCACACGGTTGCTGCGATCGACCGGCCGTACCTCCTGGCCTTCGCGCAGCACGTGGCCACCTGCGGCGACCACCCAATCGTTGACGCCCAGCCCTTCGAGCACCGGCACGCTGTCGGCACCGTAGGGGCCGAGACGAACAGGCGCACGCTCCAGCCGATTGTCCTTGCCCACTCGCCAGACATAGGCCTGGCCCTGCTCGGCAGTCACCGCCGACAGCGGCACCGACAGCGGCGAGCGTTCGGCATGGGCGATGTACACCCTAGCGCTCTGACCCAGCTCTGCCGGGGCTTGCGTCGATGTGAAGGCAATTCGCGCAGCGAAGGTGCGCGAGCGTGGATCGGCGGCCGGCGACAGCTCGCGGATACGCCCCTCGAAGCGCTGCTCGGGGTGCGACCAGAGTTCGACAGTTACCGCCTGCCCCACCGTGAAGCGGGCAAACTGTTGCTCGGGTAGGCCGATGGCCACCTCACGTTCGCCATCGGCTGCCAGGGTGAATACTGTCTGCCCAGCCGCAACCACCTGGCCCACTTCGACCTGGCGCTTGGCGATCACACCGTTCTGCGGCGCCCGCAGCACAGCGTATTCCGCCTGGTTGCCGGCCACGTCGAATTGCGCCTTGGCCTGCTTGAGGCGGGCAAGACCCGCACGGTAGAGGTTCTCGGCATTGTCGAACTGGGAATGGCTGACCATCTGGCGGTCAAGCAGCTTCTGGTAACGGTCGCGTTCGGCACGCACCAGCGACAGGTTCGCCTCGGCGGCGGCCATCTGCGCGCGGTTGGCCTCCAACTGCAGGCGCACGTCCTGCGGATCGAGCTCGGCCAGTGGCTGGTCGGCCTTGACCCGCTGCCCTTCCTCGACCAGGCGCTTGCTGACCTTGCCGCCGATACGAAACGCCAGCTCCGGCTCGAACCTGGCGCGTACTTCGCCCGGATAGCTGTTGGCCGAAGCGCCGGTGGGCTGGGGCTGGATCACCAGTGCCGGACGCGGGGCCGCAGGTGCCGCGGCCTCCTGGCCACAGGCAGTGAGCAGCAAGACGCAGGCAAGGGGCAGGACGAGGGGCGAGGCACGACGCAACATGATGAATAACCTTTCGCAGAGGACGCATCGAATAATTATACTGGCGGGTATATTAAGTCAGGGAACCGACGCCGGGAAGCGGGTGCCAGACAGAAAAATGTATTTATCCCGCGACGTGCGTAGCAGCCGCGAGCCGCGCGACTCGGTAATATGAGCGCTTCATCAGACAGACACGGACTCCAATGCCCATCGACGCACCCACAGGCCCTGGCCGGCCCAAGGATCTCGCCAAGCGCGAGGCCATCCTCGAAGCCGCCAAGTCGCTGTTCCTCAGCCTTGGCTACGCCAACACCAGCATGGATGCGGTCGCTGCGGCGGCAGGTGTTTCAAAACTCACGGTCTACAGCCACTTCAACGACAAGCAGACCCTGTTCGGCTCGGCGGTCATGGCCACCTGCCAGACGCAACTGCCCGACCTGATCTTCGAGCTGCCCGAGGGCGTGCCGATCGAAGACGTGCTGCTCAAAATTGCCCGGGGCTTCCAGGCGCTGATCAGCAGCGACGAGTCGGTCAAGCTGACGCGCCTGATCATGGCTTTGGGGAGCCAGGACCCGGGGCTTGGGCAGTTCTTCTACGAGGTGGGGCCCAAGCGGGTGCTGGCCGAAATGGAGGCGCTGCTGCGCTGCGTCGATGCACGCGGGTTGCTGCGGATGGAGAATCCGTTGCGCGCGGCCGAGCATTTCTTCTGCCTGATCAAGGGCGCCGCCGATTACCGGCTGTTGCTCGGTTGCGCACCGCCGCTGGCCGGAGAGGAAGCCGAGCAGCATGTGCGCGAGGTGGTCGGGGTGTTCATGCGGGCGTATAGCAGCCACCTGTAGGAGCGGGCTTGCCCGCGAAAAGTACACCGCGATGCATGGCACCGGCTTTGCCGGTGTTCGCGGCGATTCGGCGCCCGCTTACCCTAAGCCTTCAACGCCTTCTTCGGGTAGATATCGTAGCGACTGGACTTGCCCTCCAGGCTATGGCTCGGCTTTGGCCCGTCGATGATCGGTGCCTTGCGTGGGCGCTTGACCACGACCCGGTGGCTGGCCAGCGCCAGCGCGGCCTCCAGCAATGCCGGAGCATCCAGATCGTCGCCCACCAGCGGGCGGAACACGCGCATTTCCTTCTTCACCAGTGCGCTCTTGTCACGGTGCGGGAACATCGGGTCGAGGTAGATCACCTGCGGCGCCTCGCCCTGCCAATCGCGCATGCGTTCGATGGCATTGCCCGTCAGCAAGCGCATGCGCTCGACGATCGGCGCCACTTCAGCATCCAGGCGCCCACGCGCCAGGCCATCCTCGAGCAACGCAGCAATCAGCGGCTGGCGTTCGATCAGGGTCATCTGGCAGCCCAGGCTCGCCAGCACGAAAGCATCCTTGCCCAACCCCGCGGTGGCATCCAGCACCTGAGGCCGAACGCCTTGGGCGATACCGACCGCCTTTGCGATCATCTGCCCATTGCCGCCGCCGAACAGGCGTCGATGCGCCGCCTGCCCTTCGACGAAATCCACCCGCACCGGACCGGGGGCCTGCGGCCCCAATTGCTGGATCTGCAGACCATCAGCGCCGATCTGCACGGCGAACTGCGCCGAGTCATCCTCCTGCGGCAGGCCCAGACGCTGCGCCCAATCCTGCGCCTGCGCCTGGAACGGCGCCGACAGCGCCTCGACCCTGATACCTGTGCCCTGCTCTTGCTCTGCCATCCGATCCCGCACTCGAAAAAATTAATGAAACCCCGGCCACGGCCGATAAAAGCTCTATCCGCTATTCTGCCAGAGCACAACGCGCGCGACTGCCATGTCAGATACTCTTCCCATCGGTTTGACCTACCTGTCGCCAGTCGGCAACTACGGTCGCCAGAATACCCAGGCACTGGGCGGCGTCAGCCACCTGTGGCAGGACTTCTTCGCCCGCGCGATGGCCGAGCAGTCCGCAGAAGAGCAGGACAGCTTCAGCCAGGCCTTGACCCGCCAGTACGACAAGGACAGCGGCGAGCCACTGGGCGGCGCCAAGGCGCTGGCATTGATCGAGATTCAGCGCGCGCTGCCGGTTCAGGATACCGAGGTGCGTCCGCCCGAGCCGCTGTTCCTGCCCAAGGCAGAACTGGAAGCCAACCTGCTGGAGCCGGCGCCCGAACCCTTCAGCGCCAGCGAACTGATCGAGCAGCAGCGCCAGCTCGACCTCAATGGCAGCTGGCTGCGCCCGCTGGTGATGAACCAGGGCCATCCCTCGCCCGAGCCGGGCCCGGCGCCTTCGCCGCGTCCGCTGCACCTGCCGATCGCCGAACTGGAGAAGTACCTGCTCGAACCGGCTCCGGAACCCTTCGACGACGCGACCCTCGCCAAACAGCAAAACGACCTGGAATTCGATACCCACTGGGCCCGCCCTGTGGTGCTGAACAACGTGCGCGTACACGCCTGAGTCAGCGGCAGACCTGCCAAAGCCCCGCGTCCAGATGAAAGTGATTCGCGTGGGCAGCGTTGTAGTCAGGCCCCAGCACCGTACTGAAGCTCTCGCAGGCCGCATCGCGCACTTCGCGCAGGAATTGCGCCTTCGCTCCCCCCGCCTGCCAGTCTCGCGCCAGTACGATGCGCTGGCCATCCTTCAAGCGAAAGCCACTGATGTCCAGGGCATTGGCCGTGGCGTGCTGGCTGAGCCGCCCCTGCTCGCGATGATAGATATTGCGACAGGCAAAGCTGCCCAGGTGATCCACCTGTGCCACCGACTGGCCGAACACACGCTGCGCCGCAGGCTGCAAGCCGTGGGTCTCGAACAGCGCATAGGCCACCGCCAGCGGACAACTGGCGAGAAAGCTGCTGCTCAGGCGCGCCTCGCCACCTTCGATACGCCACACATTGCGTAACGGGCAACGCGCCGTTTCCGGGCTGTCGGCCTGCGCTCGATAACGCAGCGCAGACGTTTGCAGCGCCTGTCGACACAAAGCCGGGTCGTCACGCAGACGTGACAGCTTGTAGGCCGTCAGCAGGTTCGGCGGCTGACGCACATCGAGCGCCGCCCAGGGATTCCACGCTGCCGGTGGACGCCAGCCCAGATACCAGGCAAGCGCACCTGCGGCCATCAGCCCGCCCAGCACCATCGCCAGCAAGCGCATGGCCGGTCAGCGTCGGAACAGGTCGTTGAGCTGGGCGAACGGCATCGCCTGTTCGCCATAGCTGAAGGTGCCCTGATACCGAATCTCCAGCGCCGCACGCTGGAACGCGCCCAGTGCCGCACGCGCCAGCGACGAGCCGACGCTGATCCGGCGCACCCCCAGGTCCTGCAACTGATTCACGCACAGCGGCACACCCGCCATGCCCAGCAGCACATTGACCGGTTTGGGCGCCACCGCCTGCACCACTGCACGAATCTCGTCGACACTGCGCAGGCCTGGGGCGTAGAGCACATCGGCGCCCGCCTCGGCGAACGCCTGCAGGCGGTTGATGGTGTCATCCAGGTCCAGGCGCCCGTGCAGGAGGTTTTCCGCACGGGCGCACAGGGTGAAAGGAAATGGCAGGCTGCGGGCCGCCTGAACTGCGGCGCGGACACGCTCGACGGCCAGGCCAAGATCGTGGATGGGGGCGTCGCTGCGACCGGTGGCGTCCTCGATCGAGCCGCCCACCAACCCAGCCTCGGCCGCGCGCAGGATGGTCTGCGCGCAGTCTTCGGGCAGGTCGCCGAAACCGTTCTCCAAGTCTGCGGCCACCGGCAGGGGTGTGGCATCGACGATGGCCTGGGCATTGGCCAGTGTTTCGTCGAGGCTCAGTGCACCCTCGGCATCAGGCCGGCCCAGACTGAAGGCCAATCCTGCGCTGGTAGTGGCCAGAGCTTCGAAGCCCAGCGCCGCCAGCAGCTTGGCGGACCCGGCATCCCACGGGTTGGGAATGACGAAGGCGCCATCACGCTCGTGCAACTTCTTGAAGGCTTCGGCTCGCAGGGTTTGCACATCCATGATCAGGTCTCCGGCAGGGTCTGGGGATCAGAGTAGTCCCAGCTGTTCGACCTCAGGTGCGCGCGGCAATTCCGGCAAAGCCGCCAGGCCCGGCAACCGCACCATGAGGCGTTGGTGAAAATGCTGGGCCAGCGCAGCAGCCAGGCGGTTGTCGGAGGTATGCAGGAAAATGTACGGGCAACGCCCCTCTTCGATCCAGCCAGCGATCTTGTCCACCCAGGGTGTGAGAAAACTTTCGTTGGCGGCCAACTCCGGATGACCGATGAAGCGCACCTGCGGGTGCTGGCTGAAGGCGGCCGGACGCGGTGGCACCTTGGGCTTCTTGGCCTGCGCGTGCAGCACCGCTGGGTCGCGCGACGTGCAACTGAACAGCGCCCGCGGATCCAGGCAGATTCGCTCCACACCGCGCTCATGCAACAGCCGGTTGAGCAGACGCTCCTCATCGCCACGGGCGAAGAAGGCATCGTTGCGCACCTCGACGGCCACCGGCACACCGATCTCGTCGAGGAAGTGGCTCAGTTCCGCCAATCGCGCCGGGCCGAACAGCGCCGGTAGCTGCAGCCAGTAGGGAGATACTCGCTCGCCCAGCGGCGCCAGCAGGCGGGTGAAGTCCAGCGCGGATTCGAGCTGATCACGCAGGTCGCCAGCATGGCTGACGTCACCGGGAAACTTCGCAGTGAAGCGAAACTGCCGGGGCATGACCTGGGCCCAGCGCTCCACCGTGGCAGGCGCAGGACGGGCGTAGAAGGTGGTGTTGCCCTCGACCGCATTGAACACCTGGCTGTACAGGCCAAGGTACTCAGCAGGGCGAGCGTCGGCGGGATAGAGGTAGTCGCGCCAGGCGTTCTCGCTCCAGGACGGACAACCGAGGTGATAAGGCAGAGGCGATGGATTCATCCATCAAATGTACAGGTCCAACCCCAGCACTTCCATCTCCCAGTCGGTGAAACCCGCGGTGCTGAGGTAACTGGCCAACGCGGTGGCGGTGCGTCTGTCGCGGGCGCGGGGGAACACCATGTCCTGCTGGCGCGCTGGCAGGCCAGCGCTGCGGCGGTTGGCGCGGGCGATCTGCTCGGCTTCGTGGTCTTCGACGTCCTCGATGACCTGCGCATCGTCGATGCTCTCGTCGCGCACCGATGCTTTGCGCGGTGCGCGCTTGACCGGGTAGGACTGTGAGGAGAAACCGTCGATGCGCATGATGGGTGCACTCGGGAGCAATGATGGCAATCTAGCAGCATCAGGCGTCCATCACCAATGCGCGTGTGATAACTGGACCACAGATCGCGCAAAAGGTTTTATCTCGAACGGCAATAGCCGACGAACTGCACTCAGCGCGCCTTGGGCGTGGCGACATTATCGCGCAGATAGACCGGTTGCGCCTGTTCGGCGACGACCGCCTCGCCCCGCGCCCAGGCATGGCCGGCCAGGCTGAGGATATCCAGGGCATGCGGCAGGGCCTGGGCATCGCAGCGCTCGACCTGAACGCCCAGACGCTCGCCATAGCCCCAGCCGGTGCCCGCACCGAACCACTGGCCACCCTCGGGCAGTACGACCCGCTCAGGGGCGATCACCCGCTCCTGGTCGAGCAGGCGCATTTCGCCATCGTGCGCCTGGTAGCAGCCCCAGTACACTTCATCCATGCGTGCATCGATGGCCGCGGCCACCTGCTGCACACCATGCTGGCGCAGCGCCCCCTGGGCCAGGGCGGCGAGGTTCGACACCGGCAGCACCGGCCGTTCGAGGGCGAATGCCAGCCCCTGCACCACACCGATGGCGATGCGCACACCGGTGAAGGCCCCAGGCCCACGGCCAAAGGCGATGGCATCCACTGCGCTCAGGGCGACACCGGAGTCGGCGAGCAACTGCTTGATCATCGGCAGCAGCTTCTGCGCGTGCTGGCGCGGGATCACCTCGTAATGGCTGGTCACCTTGCCGTCATGCAGCAGGGCGACGGAACAGGCTTCGGTGGCGGTATCCAGGGCCAGCAGGGTGGTCATCGAACGTGTATCCAGGCGAAAGGGAAAAGAGCGGCAGTATAAACGACAACGGCCCGCAAGCGGGCCGTTGTAAAACGCAGAGGGCGATCAGCTCAGGGCTGCCAGCACCTTGGCGGTGATCGACTCGACCGAGCCGACGCCTTCGATGTGGGCGTACTTGGGCTTGCCGGCGTTGGCGGCCGACAGCTTCTGGTAGAAGTCCACCAGCGGCTTGGTCTGGCTGTGGTAGACCGACAGGCGGTGACGCACGGTTTCTTCCTTGTCGTCGTCGCGCTGGATCAGGTCTTCGCCGGTGACATCGTCCTTGCCTGCCACTTTCGGCGGGTTGTACTGGATGTGGTAGGTGCGGCCCGAGGCCAGGTGCACGCGGCGACCGGCCATGCGACCGACGATCTCTTCGTCGTCCACGGCGATTTCGACCACGGCATCAATGTCGACACCGGCAGCGACCATGGCTTCGGCCTGCGGGATGGTGCGTGGGAAACCGTCGAACAGGCAGCCCTTGGCGCAGTCTGGCTGAGCGATGCGCTCCTTCACCAGGCTGATGATCAGATCGTCGGAAACCAGCTGGCCGGCGTCCATGACTTTCTTCAGTTCCAGCCCCAGCGGGGTGCCGGCCTTGACAGCGGCACGCAGCATGTCGCCGGTGGAGATCTGTGGAATACCGAACTTCTCGGTGATGAACTTTGCCTGAGTACCTTTACCGGCCCCGGGAGCTCCCAGCAGAATTACGCGCATCTTGTGCTCCTCATATTTTTTTATTGCAAATCAATGGATTCGGCGTTCAGGGCCAAGTCCGGAAAATCGGATCAGACCGGAAAATCGGTCAAAAGGCTGCTCAAGATACACAGCGCCCGGCAGCCAGACAAGCGTTCCAAAATTGCACGAACGCCCATCTGGCGCCCTTCTGCCGAGCAGGTTGCACCCATCGCAACCTACCCCGATGCATCCCCCGGCTGCACCACCGTACAACCCGGTGCGGCGCTGCCCGACGGCCTCAGCCGGTGTTGCGCAAACCGGCGGCAATACCGGCCACGGTCACCAGCAGGGCCTGCTCCAGCGGGCTGTCCAGAGCGGCTTCGCGCACCCGCGAACGCGCCAGCAGTTCCGCCTGCAGGCGGTGCAGCGGGTCCAGATAGGTGTTGCGCAGGCTGATGAATTCCAGGGTCTCCGGGCTGTGCGCCAGTAGCACCGGCTGGCCGGTCAGGCCCAACACCACCTGGCACGACTGCGACAATAGGTCGCGCAGATGTGCCCCCAAAGGCAGCAGCGCCGGTTGCACTAGACGTTCGTCGTAGGCCTTGGCAATTTCCGCATCGGCCTTGGCCAGCACCATCTCCAGCATATCGATGCGAGTGCGGAAGAACGGCCATTGCTCACGCATCTGCCCCAGCAGCTCACCCTGGCCACGCGCCAGGGCATTGCCCAGCGCGGTTTCCCATCCCAGCCAGGCAGGGAGCATCAGACGCGTCTGGGTCCAGCCGAAGATCCACGGGATGGCCCGCAGGCTTTCGATGCCGCCCGCCCGGCGCTTGGCTGGCCGACTGCCCAACGGCAGGCGCCCAAGTTCCTGCTCCGGGGTGGACTGACGGAAGTACTCGACGAAATCAGGGTTCTCGCGAACCACCGCGCGATAAGCCTTCACCCCATCGGCGGCGAGCTGGTCCATCAGTTCGCGCCAGGCAGGCTCGGGCGGTGGCGGCGGCAGCAAGGTCGCCTCGAGCACCGCCGCCAGATAGAGATTGAGGTTCTGTTCGGCGATCCCCGGCAGGCCGAACTTGAAGCGGATCATCTCGCCCTGTTCGGTCGTGCGGAAACGCCCCGCCACCGACCCTGGCGGCTGGGAAAGGATCGCCGCATGGGCCGGGCCACCGCCACGGCCGACGGTGCCACCGCGGCCGTGGAACAGCAGCAGCTCGACCTGGTGTTCACGGCAGATGCGTACCAGGTTTTCCTGCGCCCGGTACTGCGCCCAGGCTGCCGCCGTGGTACCGGCATCCTTGGCCGAGTCCGAGTAACCGATCATCACTTCCTGCGGCCCGTGCAGCCCGGCGCGATAGCCGGGCAAACCGAGCAGGCGCGCCATCACCGGGCCCGCGTTGTCCAGGTCAGCAAGGGTCTCGAACAGCGGCACCACGCGCATCGGCCGAGTCAGCCCGGCCTCCTTGAGCAGCAATTGCACCGCCAGCACATCGGAGGCGGCGCCCGCCATGGAGATGACATAGGAGCCCAGAGAAGCCGCGGGCGCCGCCGCGATCTCGCGACAGGTGGCGAGCACCTCGGCGGTCTCGGCCTGGGGCTGGAAGTGGGCGGGCAGCAGCGGCCGACGGTTTTTCAGCTCGGCCTGGAGGAAGGCGATACGTTGTTCTTCATCCCACTCGGCATAACGCCCGAGCCCCAGGTACTCGGTGATCTCCGACAGCGCGTCGCGGTGCCGGGCCGCATCCTGACGCACGTCCAGGCGCACCAGGAACAGGCCGAAGGTCACCGCCCGGCGCAGGCAATCGAGCAACGGACCATCGGCGATCACCCCCATGCCACAGGCATGCAGGGACTGATAACACAGCTGCAAGGGCTCGATCAGTTGGCGATTGTCGACAAGCACTTCGGCACTTGCAGGCTGCGGGCCGGCCAATGCGGCATGGGCCCAGGCCCGGGTGGCACGCAGACGATCACGCAGTTGCTTGAGGAAGGCGCGGTAGGGCTCGGCGCTGTCACCTACCTTGGCGCGCAGGGCGTCGCTGGCCTGTTGCATGGACAGTTCGGCGGCGAGGTAGTCGATATCGCGCAGGAACAGGTCGGCCGCCATCCAGCGTGCCAACAACAGCACCTCGCGGGTGACCGAGGCGGTGACGTTGGGGTTGCCATCGCGGTCGCCGCCCATCCAAGAGGCGAAACGCACTGGCGCCGCCTCCAGCGGCAGGTGCAGGCCCGTGGCCTCGAACAACGCCTTGTCGACCTTGCGCAAGTGGCTGGGAATCGCCTGCCACAGCGAATGCTCGATCACCGCAAAGCCCCATTTGGCCTCATCGACCGGCGTTGGACGGGTGCGGCGAATCTCCTCGGTGTGCCAGGCTTCGGCGATCAAACGACGCAGGCGTTCGCGCACCTGCTGGCGTTCAGCCGGCGTGAGGTCGCGATGGTCCTGGGCGGCAAGCTGCGCGGCGATGGCGTCGTACTTCTGGATCAGCGTACGCCGCGCCACCTCGGTGGGGTGGGCGGTGAGTACCAGCTGGATGTCCAGCTTGGCCAGTTGCCGGGCCAAGGCATCGTCGGCGTGCCCGGCCTGCTTGAGCCGCGCCAGCAACTCGGGCAATGCGCGGTCCTCGAATGGTGCCGGCTGGTCGGCGCCACGGCGATGGATCAACTGGTACTGCTCGGCAATGTTGGCCAGGTTGAGGAACTGGTTGAAGGCTCGGGCGACCGGCAACAGGTCATCGTCTGCAAGATCGCCAAGCGTGGAGCTCAACTGCTCGGCCGCGCCACGGCGATCGGCCTTCGCGCTGTGACGAATATCCTCGATCTTCTGCAGGAATGCCTCGCCATGCTGCTGGCGGATGGTCTCGCCCAGCAGTTCACCCAACAGATGGACATCCTCACGCAAGCGCACATCGATATCGGTCATTGGCTCTCCTTATCGCGCGGTCCACCCGCGCTGCCGCCCAGGTCATTGCTCCAAGAGTGCCCACAGGCGCCCCCGCAAGGCAAGCCAGGATCGGCCAATGCAACTAAAGTGAAGAGACGGCCCTCACAGCTCATGTCACGGTTCTACAGAGGTCATCATGAAAATCCGCGAGCTCGCACAACACTGGGAACAGAACGCCGCCGGCACCCTCAGCCCCACCGGGCACCACCTGCACCTTGACCTGGAATCCGAGGCGCGCCTGGCCGCGTTGGTCGAGATGTACCCCAAGCGCACCACCGAAGAACTGCTCGGCGAGCTGGTCGCCGCCGCGCTCGAAGAACTCGAAGCCAGTTTCCCCTACGTGAAGGGCCAGCAGGTGATCGCCACCGATGAAGAAGGTGATCCGCTGTATGAAGATATCGGCCCCACGCCACGCTTCCTAAGCCTGTCGCGGCGGCATCTGCACGACCTCAGCCAGCCACTCCCCAAGCGCGACGCCTGAGCCGGAAGGCCCACGAATACTGCCCCGCGCGGCAATAGTTCCGTAGGAAAAGCACTGACCGACCAGTCAGAAATAATTACGAAGCCTACGCAACTTTTTCTGAACTATTCTGAAAACGCTCAAGTCGGAGCCAATAGCCATCACGCAAAAACCCTGCACGCATGGTGTTTGGCCTTGGACTCGAGCACATGTGTATGTCAGGGAGCGATGGACTGCTACGGACATCGTTATCAGGAGTGATCCAATGGAGTTGACCACCATGAAGACCCGCACCGAAAAATTCCCGTCCAACTCTCTGCGCGGGCTCAAGCTGGCCGCGCTGGCGCTTGGCAGCAGCCTGGTACTGGCTGGCTGTGCTGGCAACCCGCCGACCGAGCAGTACGCGGTGACCCAGTCTGCCGTGAACTCTGCCGTCAGCGCAGGCGGCACCGAGTTTGCCGCCGTGGAGATGAAAGCGGCGCAAGACAAGTTCAAGCAGGCGGAAATCGCCATGCATGACAAGAAGTACGACGAAGCCAAGCGACTGGCCGAACAGGCCGAATGGGACGCCCGCGTCGCCGAGCGCAAGGCACAGGCAGCCAAGGCCCAGAAAGCCGTGCAGGATGCCCGCCAAGGCGTTCAGGACGTACGTGAGGAAGGCCTGCGCAGCGCCCAGTGAGGCCTGCCCGGTATTCCCCTGCCTTCGTTATCGATCAAAGGATGAACACTATGCGCAATTACGTAATGATCCCTGCCCTGTTGGCCCTGAGCGTCGGTCTGGCTGCGTGCTCGCACGACCCGAACGCCAACCTCGAATCGGCCCGCACCAACTTCTCGGCGCTGCAGAGCGATCCGCAGTCGAGCAAGCTGGCAGCCCTCGAGACCAAGGACGCCCAGGACTGGCTGAACAAGGCCGACAAGGCCTACATGGATCGCGAAGATGAGAAGAAGGTCGATCAACTGGCCTACCTGACCAACCAGCGTGTCGAAGTCGCCAAGCAGACCATCGCCCTGCGCACCGCAGAAGCCGATATCAAAAACGCTGCGGCGCAACGCGCCCAGGCCAAGCTGGAGGCCCGCGACGCGCAGATCAAGAAACTGCAGGACAGCCTCAACGCCAAGCAGACCGACCGCGGTACGCTGGTGACCTTCGGCGATGTGCTGTTCGACTTCAACAAGGCCGACCTCAAGAGCAGCGCCCTGCCGAACATCACCACCCTGGCCAACTTCCTTCAGGAAAACCCTGAGCGCAAGGTGATTGTCGAGGGCTACACCGACAGCGTCGGTTCGGCGAACTACAACCAAGGCCTGTCGGAGCGTCGCGCCGAAAGCGTACGCCGTGCGCTGGTGCGTGCCGGCATCGACCCATCCCGCGTAGTCGCCCAGGGTTATGGCAAGGAGTATCCGGTCGCGGACAACTCCAGCGCCTCGGGCCGTGCGCAGAACCGTCGTGTGGAGGTGACCATCTCCAACGATAACCAACCGGTCCAGCCACGTGCTGCGATTCGCTGATACGCGCTGTGAGCGATATGAAAAACCCGCCTTGATGGCGGGTTTTTCATGTGCGCAAGATCAGATTCACTGTACCTGCTGCGGCGTGTCCTGGCCCATGCAGCGGATCGCCCGCTTGCGGTTGTCGACCAGCACGCCCGTCAGGCCTTTCTGCTGAGTGTCGAACAACACCAGCACACCCTCGACGCACTGCGCCACCTGCGGCGATGGATCGAGGGAAACCCGGTAGTCCTCACCCGGAATCGTCTTGAGCATGGTGTAGTCCTGCAGCAGCAGGGCATCCTCGGGCTTGGCGAAATGCAGGTAGCCGTAGTACCACAAGGCACCCACCGTCACGATGATGCTGCCGACACCGGTCAGGATCAGCGGGATGGCGTTGCGTTCTTCACTCATTGCGCATTCTTCTCGTCAGGGTAGTTCGGGACCTCCGCCAATCGGCGCAGGCCGTTGAAGTGGCTGGGGTCGTCGAGGAAGCGCAGCATCACCTGACGCCAGGTCGGGTCGGCGAAGGTCTGCACATGGTCGCCACGGGTCAACTGCAACACGCGCGGCGGCGGGGCATGCTGGTACAGGCGGATACCGTTGGCCATGGGCACCAGGTTGTCATCGATGCTGTGGAAGAACAGCTTGGGCGGGCTGTCCAGGCGTTCGATGGAGTGGATCGCGCTGTCAGCGTCGGGCACCAGCCACGACAGCGGCACCTGAAGCGGCCAGGTCATCCACGACGTACTCAGGGCGAAGCGCCCGACGTCGCGGTAACTCGCCGGCACCCCATCGAAGACCAGCGCACTGAAACGCTGGCGCTGCTCGGGATGGCCGGCCAGGTAATGGATGGCCATCGCACCGCCCAGGCTCTGGCCCAGCAGCACCAGCGGCTTGCCCTGCACTTCGGGCGCCTTGCCCAACCAGCCCAGCGCAGCATCGATATCCTGGTACACCGCCGGCAGCGTCGGCGTGCCCTGGGACAAACCATAGCCACGATAGTCGATCATCAGCACCTGATAACCCTGCTCGGGCAGCCAGTAACTGCCGCCCAGGTGCCAGGCCAGGTTGCCACCATTACCGTGCAGATGCAGCACCGTGCCCTTGACCTCGACGCCCGCCTTGGCCGGCAGCCACCAACCATGCAGGCGGGTGCCATCCTCGGTGGTCAGCGTGACATCGCGGTACTGCAGGTGCGCTCGCTCGGGGGTGAACGGCTGGCCCGGCTCTGGATAGAACAGCAGGCTGCTGCAACCGGCCAGGCAAGACAACCCGAGCCCGAGCAACAGGGTGCGGCAGCGCTCAGAGAATGTTCGCGTAGTCGGCTTCAATGCGATCCAGGCTCAGGTGATTGAGGAAGTTGGAGAAACACATCCAGGCCGACAGCGCGTTGAGGTCACGGAACTGTTCGGGCAAGTACTTCGGCGGCGCCACCAGGCCCTCCTCGACCAGTTGGCGCAAGGTGCGCATGTCTTCCAGCGTGGTCTTGCCGCAGAACAGCAGCGGAATCTGCTCCAGCTTGCCTTTCCTCACGGCCAACTGAATGTAGTTGTAAACCATGATGAAACCCTTGAGGTAGGACAAGTCCTTGGTGAACGGCAGACCATTGGGCACCGAGCCGCGGAATACTCGGCTGGCATTGCCATAGCTTTCGGCCATTTCGAAACCCTGGCCCCGGAAGAACTCGTATACCTGCAGGAAGTCCGCGCCCTGCTCCACCATGTGAATGGCGCGGGTGCGGTTGGTCAGCTTGCGCAAGCGGCTGGGATAGGAGGCGAAGGCGATCACCTCCATGAGGATGGCCAGGCCCTCCTGGGTCACGGTCGACGAGGGCGGGCCCTTGGCCAGGAAGGTGCAGATCGGCTGGTTGAGGCCATTGAGCGTGGTGCCCACATGCACCAGCCCTTCGTGAACCTCCAGCGCGCGGACGTCGCGGCTGTTGAACATGGCGTCGGCACGCACCTTGATGTAGTCGGCACCGGCCGCCGCATCGGCGACGATGCCATCGGACTCGAACACGCGGATGGTTTCTTCCGCCTCGCCGAAGACCTTGTTCAGGCGGCGCTGGAGGATCTCCACCGCTTCCTTGGCAGTAAGGTTTTTCGGCTCGTCCTTCAGGTCGCCACGCCCATCGATATTGTTCAGGTAGTCCGAGAGCATCAGCCCCAGGTCGGCCAGGGTCGGGTCACCGGCGTGGAAGGCGTCGGAGGCGGCGCCATACAGCTCCTGGGAGATCAGCCCGAAATCCTCGGTGCCGCGCGCCTCGAGCATGCGCACCACCATGCGGTACTCGCGGCACATGCGCTTCATGATCTGCCCGACCGGGTTGAACTGGCCGAGCTGGCGGATGATGTCGCGCTCGATGGCCTGGAACTCGGCCTTCACCGCGCTGGAGTCGAACGACAGAGGGCGGCTGTGGTAGTACGCATGGTCTACCGCTGGCGGCTCCTTGCCCTTGGCCTTGAGAAAACCCTGGCGAATGCCGTCGTCCCATTTCACCGCGTCCAGCACCCGGATCGGGGTCTGGGCCGCGACGATACGGTCGGACAATGTGCGGATGGTTTGCTGGTATTCGTCCAACGGAGACTCCTTGCAAGGGCCTATTCGCGAGCAAGCCCGCTCCTACAGGTACGCGGTATCCGCTATTTGCCGGCCCGCTGGAACCGCGCCACCTCGACGAACAGGTCGGAGTTGGCGGGGTCGTCCAGATAGGCCAGCACCCGCTCGGCGGGGCTGTCGATCAGTACGCCCGGGCCATTGTCTTCGGGCACCTCGGTACTGCGACCGCTCAATTCCTTGTTGTCCACGGCCTGCTGGACTTGCTCGACATCGAGGTTGTAGAGCACCAACTGCTTGCCATCGACGACTTCGAAACCGCCAATCAGGAACTTGCCGCCCAGGCGCTTGGGCACGCCTGCCGACAGGTACCAGCGATTGCCATGGCGCGAAACGCTGAAGGTGTAATCCTCGGGCGCCTTGCCCTGGGCGCGGGCCACGGCCTTGTAGGTGTTGCCGCCGACGCGGCTGATGGTCAGCTTCAGTGGCTGGCCCCAGGCGTCCTTGCTGCTCCATTGGCCCAGCAAGGCCTTGGGGGCTGGTTCGTTACTGGCCAGCGGTTCGTCGAAGGTCACCAGACACCCGCCCAGCAGCAGGAACGACAAGGTCAACAACAGCACACGCCAGGCTTTCATCAGGTTCTCCTTGAAAAGGTCGGCTGCGCCTTAGACCGCGGCCAGCACCAGGTGCAGGTAACGGGTAAGGATAGCGAGCATCTGCCCATCGGCCTGGGCATTCGCTTCTTTGAGCAGCCCTTGATATTCCATCTGCTCGATGATGGCCGTCAACACCAGGGCGTCCTGCTCGGGCTGGCGCGAGCCGACCACCTGAAGCATCTGCCGCGCGCCATGCAGCAGGATCTGCTCGTGGGCCCGCACCAGTTCGGCCAGGCGCGGGCACAGCAGCGCCTCCTGGCGGAAGGCCTGCTCGGCCATGAGGAAGTCGCGGCGGTTGTACAGCTGGCGGGTGACGTAGTCGGCGGTCATGCGCGCCACTTCGTCGGCAAGACGTGCACGGGACTGCGGGCTGCCGTCGCCCTGGGCCAGCAGCTGGCGCAGCACAACCTCGGTGTTGGCCCACAGCTTGGCCATGTAGGCGGCGCTGCGCTCGACGTACTGGGCGAAGGTATCGGTGAGCAGGTCTTCGATATCCTTGAAGTAATAGGTGGTGGCCGACAGCGGCACCTCGGCCTCTGCCGCCACTGCACGGTGGCGCACACCGCGCACACCGTCGCGCACGACGATGCGCATGGCGGCGTCGAGAATCTGCTGGCGGCGTTGCTCGCTGCCCTGGCGACTGGTCTTGCGACCTTGGTACTGCACGCTCTCGGCGACGGCGTTGGCTACGCCGGCGGCGCCTTGCTGGGCGTTTGCGGGGGGCACGGTGGGGACCTCGGAGTCTGTCTAGGGGATGTTCATTGTCTGTCCCGCGATAGGGCCGGTACAGACACTACACAGCCAAGCAAGAAAAAGCCGCCCCTGGAGGCGGCTTTTTCAATTCACTCAAGCCTGCGGACGCATGTGCGGGAACAGGATCACATCGCGAATCGACGGCGAGTTGGTCAACAGCATCACCAGGCGGTCGATACCGATGCCTTCACCGGCGGTCGGCGGCATGCCGTATTCCAGGGCACGCACGAAGTCGGCATCGTAGTGCATGGCTTCGTCGTCACCGGCGTCCTTCTCGGCAACCTGCGCCAGGAAGCGCTCGGCCTGGTCTTCGGCATCGTTGAGCTCGGAGTAGGCGTTGGCGATCTCGCGGCCACCGATGAACAGCTCGAAGCGATCGGTCACGGCCGGATTGTCGTCGTTGCGACGGGCCAGCGGCGACACTTCGAACGGATACTCGGTAATGAAGTGCGGCTGCTCCAGCTTGTGCTCGACCAGCTCTTCGAAAATCATCACCTGCAGCTTGCCCAGACCTTCGTGCCCCAGCACCTTGGCACCGGCTTTCTTGGCGATGGCGCGGGCCTTGTCGACGTCCTGCAGGTCGGCGGCAGTCAGCTCGGGGTTGTACTTGAGGATCGAATCGAACACCGACAGGCGCGCGAACGGTTCGCCGAAGTGGAATACCTTGTCGCCGTATGGCACGTCGGTAGTCCCCAGGACCAACTGCGCCAGCTCGCGGAACAGCTCCTCGGTGAGGTCCATGTTGTCGCGGTAGTCGGCGTAGGCCTGGTAGAACTCGAGCATGGTGAACTCGGGGTTGTGCCGGGTCGAAACGCCTTCGTTACGGAAGTTGCGGTTGATCTCGAAGACCTTCTCGAAACCACCGACAACAAGCCGCTTGAGGTACAGCTCCGGCGCGATGCGCAGGAACATGGCCATGTCCAGGGCGTTGTGGTGGGTTTCGAACGGCTTGGCCGCAGCGCCGCCAGGGATGGTCTGCAGCATCGGCGTCTCGACTTCGAGGAAGTCGCGCTCGATCAGGAATTTGCGGATATGCGAGATCACCTGAGAACGCACACGGAAGGTGTGGCGGGTTTCCTCGTTGACCATCAGGTCGACGTAACGCTGGCGATAGCGCTGCTCGGTGTCGGTCAGGCCGTGGTGCTTGTCAGGCAGCGGACGCAGCGACTTGGTCAGCAGGCGCACGTCGGTCATCTCGACGTACAGGTCGCCCTTGCCCGAGCGAGCCAGGGTGCCTTCGGCGCTGATGATGTCGCCCAGGTCCCAGGTCTTGACCGCGGCAAGGGTTTCTTCGGGCAGGGTCTTGCGGTTGACATAGACCTGGATGCGCCCGGTCATGTCCTGGATCACCATGAACGAGCCACGGTTGAGCATGATGCGACCGGCAACCTTGACCGGGATCGCGGCTGCTTCCAGCTCTTCCTTGGTCTTGTCCGCGTACTGTTTCTGCAGGTCGTTGCAGTAGCTGTCGCGACGGAAGTCGTTGGGGAAGGCGTTGCCCTTGGCACGCTCGGCGGCAAGTTTTTCCTTGCGCAGGGCGATCAGGGTGTTTTCTTCCTGTTGCAGGTCTTGCGATTCGGTCTTGAGGTCGCTCATGTCGTCATTGTTTCCATCAGGTATTCGGTGCCCCTGTCGGGCAGGGCACGCGATACGGGCCCATGGCCTCGTATCGCGGCGGTGGTGTGCGGTTTACAGCCCCTGCTTGAGGCTGGCTTCCAGGTACTGGTCGAGGTCGCCGTCGAGGACCTTCTGGCAGTCACTGCGCTCGACACCGGTACGCAGGTCCTTGATACGCGAGTCATCGAGTACATAGGAGCGGATCTGGTGACCCCAGCCGATATCCGACTTGCTGTCTTCCAGCGCCTGCGAGGCGGCGTTGCGCTTCTGCATTTCCAGCTCGTACAACTTGGCCCGCAGCATTTTCATGGCGGTATCCTTGTTGGCGTGCTGGGAGCGTTCGTTCTGGCACGCCACCACGGTATTGGTCGGCACGTGGGTGATACGCACCGCCGAGTCGGTGGTGTTGACGTGCTGACCACCCGCGCCGGAGGAACGGTAGGTGTCGATGCGCAGGTCGGACGGGTTGATCTCGATCTCGACCTTGTCGTCGATCTCGGGCGAGACGAACACCGCCGAGAAAGAAGTGTGGCGACGGGCACCGGAGTCGAACGGACTCTTGCGCACCAGGCGGTGCACGCCGATTTCGGTACGCAGCCAGCCGAAGGCGTACTCGCCCTTGATGTGCACGGTGGCGCCCTTGATACCGGCGACTTCACCTTCGGACAGCTCGATGATGGTGGCGTCGAAACCGCGCTTGTCGGCCCAGCGCAGGTACATGCGCAGCAGGATGTTGGCCCAGTCCTGCGCCTCGGTGCCACCGGAGCCGGCCTGGATGTCCAGGTAGGCGTTGTTCATGTCCATTTCGCCGCTGAACATGCGACGGAACTCGAGCTGGGCAAGGTTTTCTTCCAGGCCTTCCAGTTCGGTCACAACGTCGCCGACGGCAGCTTCGTCACCTTCCTCGACCGCCATGTCGAGCAGGTCCTGGCAGTCGCCCAGGCCGTTGGACAGCTTGTCGAGGGTCTCGACCACTTGCGCCAGCATGGCACGTTCGCGGCCCAGGGCCTGCGCGTACTCCGGCTTGTTCCAGACGTTGGGGTCTTCCAGCTCGCGGTTGACTTCGATCAGACGATCAGCTTTGTGATCGTAGTCAAAGATACCCCCGAATGGACTGGGAACGTTCGGTGAGGTCCTTGATGGTGTTCAGGATCGGTTGGATTTCCATGGCTTCTGGCTACTCGCACGAATTCGGTGAAAAGCCCGCGAGTATAACCCAGTCCGAGCCACGGCGGCAGACCCGTCGGGCGCCGCACTTCGGCAAAAGCGATCAGCACCGAACGCTGGCAGGGGGTAACGAGCGAGCGCGGGAACGTCGATTGCAAACCTCTTCGACCTAGTATTTTTGTCAGTAGATAAGTACCACAGCCTATGCACTAATGAGCTTGCAGGCACCACCAACATTTAAGGTCAGGCGCAGTTGCGCAAGGAGACATACAATGAACAGTGTAACTAAACCAGCGAATGAAGAAGATGTATACAACCCCCCTGAGGTTCCGGACTTCAAGGATAACAAGATCTATTTGGATAAGTTGGGAGAAGAACTCAAGGTCACCTTCGAGTATGACGACATTGCGGAAGGCCACACAGTAGGCATGCGCTGGCGTGGGAATGCGACGTACGACCTGCCTCTGCAGAAAGTGAAAGATGAGAAAGTCATGACGTTCGTCATTCCTTATGGTGTGGTCAAAACAGACCTCGGCAACAAATGGACATCAAAACTGACGGCCAGCGTAGGTATTCCTGGGAAGCCGCTGTCGATCAGCAAAACACTCGAAGTCCGGGTTTTTGAATCAGAAGATAAAAAATCTTAATACCCGGAGGGCACAACAAAGTCATTAGCCTGCTCACCCTCAACTTTATTGCGCCCTTCTGATTTCGTGGAGCGCTGGCGTACACGCCAAACTAACGTCAGCGTCACCATGACCGCTTCTATCTCACGAACAAGGAAGTCATGATGATAATGCCAGTAAAGCCATGTACTTACCGCATAGGCCCAAGTGCTCTGTTGTTGGCGCTGCTGGCGATGACCGCTTGCCAGACTCACCAGGCAGAAACACCTGCGGTGGCGGCGATCCAGTCATCGACTCAGGCGGCGACCCAACTGGAACTGTACCGCCCGCGCTTCCCCAACTCCGGTTCCAGCACCGTGGATGTCGATGCCATTGGCGATTCGGTCACCGTCAGCTTTCTCTACAAGCCCATGACGCTGAACGATACGGTGGGCATGCGCTGGAAAGGTCGCAGCGAATGGCTTGCAAAAACTCAGGTCGTCAAGACCCCCAATGTACCGCTGATGTTCCAGATTCCCAGAAGCGAAATCGCCAAGGATATTGGAAGTACCGCCGTGGTCACGGGCAGTGTCGGTGTCGGCGGTAATCCGCTGCTCATCTCGCCGCCGTTCAACGTTCGGGTGACACAAACCGGTACCGACCCCGGTTCAAGAATTGCCGCTAATCTGAATGCTCGTTACAACGCCAGGGAAAATACTTGCCCGGGAAATCTGCCTGCCTACTACTGTAATGGCATCATCATTCGCTCAGTGGACGACGGCCCCTTCAACCCGTGGGACCCGAGCCCATCCGCAATTAAACTGGGTGCCGTGTCCTTCTCTTACTTTCGCGTCGATTCCGTTGTGAGCAATTTCTACCGGGATGCAGGCTTCATCTTCCTTCCGCAAGCCGAGGCTGCCGCACAAGGCAAGGGTATGGAGTACCTGTGCATCTACGCCTATGATGCAGCGACGGCAGTCGGCGTTCGCTCTGGCAAGGGCTGTGGCCTGAAACCGCGAAGCGTGGCAGCGGCAGACCTCAGCACCTGCGCCAGTGTAAACGTGACAACGGAGGCCACCTGGTATGCGTACTCCAGCAAACTGCCCGACCGAAACTATCAATGCTCACTGAGTACCCAGAATGCCGCACAGTTCGCGATCAGCTACAAGGTACGCAGCAATCCACCGCCGAACATCAAAGCGGCCTGGAATGAGTTGATGGTGAATCTTTGGCCGCAGAACTATGGTGCCCAGCTGCCAATCGAGGCGTTCTTCTACAAGGTCGGCAACACCGCTTCGCTCAACAATGCCAAGTCATTCCAGACCAAGTTCAAGGCCAACACCGGGATATGGGTACCGGTAGTGGCGCTGAACCTGCGACAGCTCACCCACTCACCGTTCAGCTACAACAAAGCCGATCAGGCCGTTCAGCCTTGAGGGCGGGCAGGTGCAGATTCATTTCATGCAGAACCGCGTCATGCAATGCCAACCTGGTTACGCCCACTGTTCTTGGCCAGGTAAAGCCCCTTGTCTGCGGCAGAGATCAACTGCCGGCAGTGACTGCCCACCACCGGTGTCTGGGTGGCCAATCCGATGCTTACCGTCAGGCGCGCATCGGACTGGGGGGCATTGTGCGGAATATTCAGGGCGAGCACGGTCTGGCGCAGTTTTTCCGCAATCAGCCGTGCACCACCCGGCGAGGTGTTGGGCAGCACCAGAGCGAATTCCTCGCCGCCATAGCGCGCCGGCAGGTCGCTTGGGCGCGAGCAGGAGCCGCGGATTGCCTCGGCCACCTGGCGCAGCGCTTCGTCACCGGCCAGATGGCCGAAGCCGTCGTTGTAGGCCTTGAAGTAGTCGACATCGATCATCAGCAGCGACAACTGCTGCTGCTCGCGCATGGCGCGGCGCCACTCCAGTTCCAGGTATTCGTCGAAATGGCGGCGGTTGGACAGCCCCGTCAGGCCATCGGAGTTCATCAACCGCTGCAGCATCAGGTTGGTGTCGAGCAACTGCTGCTGGCTGACGCGCAGGGCGCGGTAGGCCTCGTCACGCTGTAGCAGGGTGAGGTAGGAGCGCGAGTGATAGCGGATACGCGCCACCAGCTCGATGGTGTCCGGCAGCTTGACCAGGTAGTCGTTGGCCCCGGCGGCGAAGGCCGCACTCTTGACCAGCGGGTCTTCCTTGGTCGACAGGACGATGATCGGGATATCCTGGGTCGCCGGGTTGTTGCGGTACTCGCGCACCAGCGTCAGGCCGTCCAGACCCGGCATGATCAGGTCCTGGAGGATCACCGTCGGCTTGATGCGCATGGCCTGGGCCACTGCCTGGTGTGGATCGGCACAGAAGTGGAAGTCGATGTTCTCCTCGTGGGACAGCCCACGACGCACCGCCTCGCCGATCATCGCCTGGTCGTCGACCAGCAGGACCATCGCGGCGCTTTCGTTGATCGTCGTGAAACCATCGATCGGTAGGTCATTCATCCCTATTCACCAGGTCACTACCGGCCAGGCGGCGTGACTCAATACATATCGTCATTTCGGAAAGATTTCCATAAGTCGCCCGGCAATTCGCTCCAGCGGTCGTATCTCGACTGCCGCCTGGATCGCTGCGGCGGCCTTGGGCATGCCATACACCGCACTGCTTTGCTGGTCCTGGGCGATGGTCAGGAAACTCTGCTCGCGCATCAGCTTCAGCCCCTGCGCGCCATCGCGGCCCATGCCGGTGAGCAGCACGCCCACCGCATCGCTGCGCCAGAAGCGCGCCACGCTCTCGAAGAACACGTCGATCGAGGGGCGGTAGATTTCGTTGACCGGCTCGGCGGTATACGCCAGTTGGCCATTCTGCAACAGCCGGATGTGGTGGTTGGTGCCTGCCAGCAACACCTGCCCCGGCTGCGGTGGTTCACCCTCACGGGCCAGGCGTACCGGTAGCCCGGACACACCGCTCAGCCATTCGGCCATGCCGGCGGCGAACACCTGATCGACATGCTGGACCAGCACGATGGCCGCCGGAAAATCCTGCGGAAGCCCCTTGAGCAGTACCTCAAGCGCGGCTGGCCCGCCTGCGGACGAGCCAATGGCCACCAGGCCGCAACGACGCGCTAGATTGCGGACCGGCGCCGCCACGGAGCGGACTGCGCTGGAGCGCTGCTGGCCGATCAACCAAGCGATGTTGAGGATCTTGCGCAGCAAAGGCGCCGCCGCCTCCCGGGCATCGCCCGCACCCAGTGCCGGCGTATCGACCACATCGAGGGCGCCGTGGCCCATGGCCTCGAACACCCGGTGCACATTCTGCTTGCGATCCACCGTGACGATGACGATGGCGCAAGGGGTTTCGGCCATGATCCGGCGAGTCGCCTCCACGCCATCCATCACCGGCATGATCAGGTCCATGAGGATCAGGTCCGGCGTCTGCTCGGCACACTTGTGCACGGCTTCGACGCCATTGTTGGCCACCCAGATCACTTCGTGCGCGGGCTCGAAGGCCAGCGCACGGCGCAGGGCCTCGACAGCCATGGGCATGTCATTGACGATGGCGATCCTCATCCCTGGGCTCCTCCGATCAACTCCACCACCGCATCCAGCAACGCATCGTCATGGAAGCTGGCCTTGGCCAAATAATAGTCGGCGCCGGCATCCAGTCCACGTCGGCGGTCCTCTTCCCGGTCCTTGTACGACACCACCATCACCGGCAGCGATTGCAGGCGACTGTCGCGACGCACCAGGGTGACCAGTTCGATACCGTCCATGCGCGGCATGTCGATGTCGGTGATCAGCAGGTCGAAGTCTTCGCTGCGCAGGGCGTTCCAGCCATCCATGCCATCGACCGCCACCGCTACGTCGTATCCGCGCGTACCCAGCAGCTTGCGCTGGAGCTCGCGTACCGTCAGCGAATCGTCGACCACCAGGATGCGCTTGCGCACCACACCCCGGCCCGCCCGTGCACCGCGATCGATACGCTCCAGGCGCCCGGTGCTCAACAGCTTGTCCACCGAGCGCAAGAGGTCTTCGACATCGATGATCAGCACCACCGAACCATCGTCGAGCAAGGCGCCGGAGGAAATGTCCTGGACCTTGCCCAGACGCGGGTCGAGCGGCATCACCACCAGCACCCGCTCGCCGATCAGGCGCTCCACGGCCACGCCGTACAGTTGCTCGCGCTCACGAATGACCACCACGCGCAGGCTGTCCGCCTCCTCCTGCGCGGCCGGACGGTTGAGCAACTGGCTCGCGGCGACCAGGCCGATGTGGCGGTCCTCGTGCCAGAAGTGCTGGCGGCCTTCGATCTGCACGATGGCCTCGGCCGGTACGTCGAGGGTGCGTTCGATATGCGCCAGCGGGAAGGCATAGGCTTCGCCACCGACCTCGACCACCAGGCTGCGCACCACCGACAGGGTCAGCGGCACCTCCAGGTGGAAGCAGCAGCCCTGCCCTGCCACCTGAGTGAGCTCGATCGACCCGCGCAGTTCGCGCACCATGTGCTGCACCGCGTCCAGGCCGACCCCACGGCCAGACACCTCGGTGACCTGGTCACGCAGGCTGAAACCGGGCAGGAACAGGAAGGTGAGCAACTCGGCCTCGCTCATCTGCGCCACGGTCTCGGCGGGCGACAGTGCCCGCTCGACGATGCTGCGGCGCAGGCGCTCAAGGTCGATACCCGCACCGTCGTCGCTCAGTTCGAGAATCAGCAACCCGGCCTGATGCGACGCGCGCAGGCGCAGCGTGCCGTCACCGGGCTTGCCCGCCAGCAGGCGTCGCTCGGGCTGCTCGATGCCATGATCGACAGCATTGCGCAGCAAGTGCGTGAGCGGCGCCTCGAGTTTTTCCAGCACATCACGGTCGACCTGAGTCTTCTCACCCTCGATCAGCAGCCGCACCTGCTTGCCCAGGGAGCGCCCGAGGTCGCGCACCATACGGCTCTGCCCGGTCAGCACATCGGCGAAGGGGCGCATCCGGCAGGCCAACGCAGTGTCGTACAGCAACTGCGCGCGCTGGCTCGCCTGCCAGCCGAATTCGTCGAGGTCGGCAGCCTGCTGCTGGAGGATCTGTTGGGTTTCGGCGAGCAGGCGCTGGGTCTGGGCCAGGGCGTCGAGCACTTCGGCGCTCTGGCCGCTGCCTTCGAGCTGGGTCTTGAGCCCGTCGAGGGCGCGCATACCCTGGCCATGCATGCGCTTGAGGCGCTGCAGGCTGGCGAGATAGGGCTTGAGCCGCTGGGTTTCCACCAACGACTTGCTCGACAGGTCGAGCAGACTGTTCAGGCGATCGGCGGTGACCCGCAGCACGCGCTCACCGCCTTCGCCTGTGCGCTTGCCGCTCCTGGGTGCGGGAGCAGGCTCCACTTCCGGCTCAGGCTCCACAGGCATCGCGGGCACTTCGGGCGGCATCGCGAGAGGCAAAGGTTCAGCCGATGCGCCGGCAGCGTCCAGCGCAGGCGCCGAAGGGTCGAGCAACATGGCCATCTGTACCAGGAACGCCGGCACCGCCGCCTCGCCCTGGGTGTCCCCGGGCGTTGCGATGCGCATCAGCAGGTCAGTGCCCTGCAACAAGGCATCGATGTGTTCGGGGCGCAGCAACAGGCGCCGCTCCTGGGCCGCGACCAGGCAATCCTCCATGACATGGGCGACGCTGACACCGGCATCGATGCCGACGATACGCGCCGCGCCCTTGAGGGAGTGCGCCGCACGCATGCAGGCTTCCAGCTGATCGCCCTGGGCCGGATTGCGCTCGAGGGCCAGCAGCCCGGCACTGAGCACTTGGGTCTGGGCCTCGGCCTCGAGACTGAACAGCTCGAGCAACGATGCGTCGCGCATTTGCTCCGGGGTCATGACAGGCTCCGCTTCACGGCAGACAGGAGGTGTTGGTCATCGAGTACGCGCACACTGCGGCCACGCCACTGCATCACCGCCAGTGTGAAATGGGCCGTGTCGTGCTCCTCGTGCAGGCGCGAAAGGTCCAGGCGATGGATGCCGTCGATCTCGTCGACCGGCAATACCACCGGCCCACCTTCGGCAGCCAGGATCAACATCCGCGGCATCACCCGCCCACTGCGCTCCTGTGCTGGCGCCAGCTCCATGCCCAGCAGGTCAGCGAACGACAGGCACGGCACCAGCGCACCCCGCACGTTGGCGACCCCCTGCAGCATCCGCGAGCGCTGGTGCGGCAGCGAGTGAACGGCTTGCAGCGGCGCGATTTCCGCCAGGCAGGCAGTGGCCAGGGCCAGCCATTCCTCGCCCAGCCTGAACAGCAGCATGGAGCGACCGGCAGTGCCCTGCTCCACCTGCGCCATCTCGACATGCTCGTCCTGCAGCAAGGTGTAGCGGTCGAGCAGGCGGGTAGCCGCAGCGGCATACACTTCGCAATTGCGGCAGTGGATGTGCCGGTCCAGCAGGGGGCATTGCTTGTCGCCATGGACACCGATGCGATTCCAGCAATCGTCGATATCGTCATGGTCCTGGGCGATCAGGTCCATCGAGTAGGCACCGCTCATCGTTCAGACTCCCTGCCCGCCCGCGCCGCCCTTTCCTGCAGACGCCGTGCCCCTGTGACATCCCCCTGGGATGCCAGCAGAGTGGCCAGGTGCAGCAGTGCCTCGGTGTGCTGGGGCTCCAGGTACAGGGCCTTGCGGTAATGCTTGAGTGCTTCGCCGGCATCGCCCTGGGTATCGCTGAGCAGCCCCAGCCAGTAGTAGACCTGCGCCTTGGGCTCGAACAGACGCAAGTAGCGCTCGCAACTGGCGCGGGCCTGCTCGCTGGCCCCGGCATTGGCCTGACGGGCGATGGCTGCCAGCAGTTCGGTTTCGTTCTCGTTCACGGTCGGCAACGCAACCGGCCTGGCGGGCGGGCGAGCAGCACGGGCCAGGGATGGCGCCACCACGGGCATGGCGACAGGACGCGGCGCAGCTACCGGCGGGACGCTGGGTCGTGCCGGCGGCACCGGGCTGACCGGCGGCTGCACGCCGACCTGGTCCTGACGCACATAGGCGAACGACTGCGCGATGCCGATCGGCCGCATGCCCAGACGCGCCAGCAAGCTGCCCTCGGCCGGGCCGATGAACAGCACGCCATCGTCGTGGAGCAGTTGCTTGAGCACCTCGAAGACCCGCTGCTGGGTGGGTACGTCGAAATAGATCAGCAGGTTGCGGCAAAAGACAAAATCGTAGACCCCCTTGCGGCTGCGCAGGGCAGGATCGAGCACATTGCCAGGCTGCAGGCTGACCTGCTGACGCACGCGCTCATGCAAGCGGTAACTGTCATCGGCGCAGTCGAAATGCCGCTCACGGAACGCCAGTTCACTGCCGCGGAACGAGTTGCGGCCATACACGGCCTGCTCGGCACGGGCGAGGGAACTGGGGCTGATGTCCATCCCATCGATGCGCACGGCCGATGGCGGCAGACCCGCATCGAGCAGCGCCATGGAAATCGAATAGGGCTCCTCGCCGGTCGAGCACGGCAAGCTGAGGATACGCAGCGGCCGTGATCCGGCCAGCTCGACCAGGCGTTTCCGAGCCAGCCCGGCCAATGCCGTGAACGACTCGGGGTAACGGAAGAACCAGGTCTCGGGAACGATCACCGCCTCGATCAACGCCTGTTGCTCACCGGACGATTGCTGCAAGCGCAGCCAGTAATCGTCGAGGTCACGCGCGGCGAGTGCCACACATCGCTGGCGCAAGGCCCGCTCGACCATCGGCGCGCCCACCGACTCCACATCCAGGCCGATGCGCTCCTGCAGGAAGCGGAAGAAGCGTTGTTCGATCATCCTGCCACCTGCGTGGATTGATCAGGGAACAAGAGCAGGCGCACGGCATCGCTCAACAGGTCGTCGACCTGGATGCGCTGCAACAGCCCCTGTGCATCCTGTCGCACAGGCCCCAGGTAACGCGCCTCGCCGTTGTCCACCCCGTAGGGCTGGAACTCGTCGGGTTGGCAACGCAAGGTGTTGGTCGCCTGCTCGAGCACCAGCCCCAGTTGCAGGTCAGCGCCATAACGCACCAGTACCAGGCGCGTACTGGTGCGCTGCGGCGCAGGCTCACCGAAGCTCAGGGACGACAGGTCGATGACCGGCACCAGCGCGCCACGATGCCCGAGGATCCCGGCGACCCAGGCGGGTGCCTGGGCGATGGGCTTGAGCGGACGCAACGGCAGCACCTCTATCACCTCGCGCACATCCAGGGCAAAGCGCTGTCCGCCGATATGGAACAGCAGGTACAACACGCCCTTGGCTTCGGCCTGACGCTGATCACGCGGTTGCAGATCGTTCATCACCGTCAGACTTTGAAGCGCGACACACCGCCACGCAGCCCGGCAGCCACCTGGCTCAGTTCGTCGATGGCGAAACTGGCCTGGCGCAACGACTCGACCGTCTGCGTGCTGGCATCACTGAGCTGAGCCAGCGCCTGGTTGATCTGCTCGGCGCCGGTGGCCTGTGCCTGCATGCCCTCATTGACCATCAGCACCCGTGGCGCCAGCGCTTGCACCTGATGAATGATCTGGCTGAGCTGCTCGCCGACCTGCTGCACCTCGAACATGCCACGGCGCACCTCCTCGGAGAACTTGTCCATGCCCATGACCCCAGCCGACACTGCGGACTGGATCTCGCGCACCATCTGCTCGATGTCGTAGGTGGCCACTGCGGTCTGGTCGGCCAGGCGACGCACTTCGGTGGCCACAACGGCAAAACCACGACCGTACTCGCCGGCTTTTTCCGCCTCGATGGCGGCATTGAGCGACAGCAGGTTGGTCTGGTCGGCGACCTTGACGATGGTCACCACCACCTGGTTGATGTTGCTGGCCTTCTCGTTGAGGATGCCCAGCTTGGCGTTGACCAGGTCGGCAGCGCCCATCACCTGGTGCATGGTTTCCTCCATGCGCGCCAGGCCTTGCTGGCCGGAGCCGGCAAGGCTCGAAGCCTGGTCGGCGGCACTGGTCACCTCGGTCATGGTGCGCACCAGGTCACGCGAGGTCGCGGCGATCTCCCGCGAAGTGGCGCCGATTTCCGTGGTGGTTGCCGCGGTTTCGGTGGCGGTGGCCTGCTGCTGCTTGGAGGTGGCGGCGATCTCGGTGACGGAGGTGGTCACCTGCACCGATGAGCGCTGGGCCTGGGCCACCAGGTTGGCAAGTGCCTCGCCCATTTCATTGAAGCCGTTCTCGATGGCGCCGAACTCATCCTTGCGGTCCAGGTTCAGGCGCGCACTGAGGTCACCCGAGCGCAGCTTGTCGAGGGCGTGCACGATGCGTTGCATGGGTGCGCTGATGGCGCGCATCAGCAGCAGGCCGCAGATGCCGGCGGCGACGATCGCCAGGATCAGCGAAACGATCATGCTGCCCTTGGCGGTGGCCACGGCGCTGACGATCTCGCGGGTGGCGGCATTGGCGGATTCGGTATTGCGGTCGATCACCGTGTTCAGGTGCTTGCGCCCAGCGGTCCAGGCCGGTGTCAGCACTTCGGCGATCAGACGCTCGGCTTCGGGGTAGTTCTTCTCGCGGTAGGCTGCCAGGACCTGGTCGACCACCTTGACGTAATCCTCCTCGAGGCGCACGAAGGTGTCGAAGGATGCCTGGTCCTGCGCATCCTGGATCGTGCCCTGGTAGTTGGTCATCTGCGCCCTGAGTCGGTCGTGGAAACCCTTGAACAGTTCGATATCGGCAGAGGTCAGTTCGCGATGGTCGGACAAGCCGACCAACTGCTGGCTGGCGACGTAGCTGTCGACCCAGGCGCTGCGGATCATCGAGCTGTAGTAGATCCCCGGAATGCTGTCCGTACCCACTGCCTGCTCACTGGCTTCGATGGTCACCAGGCGTGAATACGCCGCGACGATCATCAACAGCATGATGGCGATGATCACGGCGAAACTTGCCAGGATCCGTTGGCGCAAGGTCCAGTTCTTCACAATCAGCCCTCAGGAATTCTTCACGAGCGGGAAAATCGTCGAAGTATAGCCTAGCCGCCAGGCGCTTTATCGGTTGAATTGTGGAGTATTCAGGCATCCCTGCCGATTAAATGGCCAATCGCCACATCACTGCGCTGCAGCGTCCCGCACCTGGCGCTCCAGTTCCTCGCGCAAGTTCGGGTCCAGGCGCAACTGGCGGGCCAGTTCGTCAAGGTAGGCGCGCTCCATGAAGTGCTCCTGATCGACCATCATCACACTGGCCAGGTACATCTCCGCGGCCATTTCAGGCGTCTGCGCGGCACGGGCCACTTCGGCGGGGTCGAGCGGCTTGTTCAGCTCGGCATGCAGCCAGGCCTGTAGCTCGCGATCGTTGTCCAGGCGCACGAATTCGCCTTCGATCAGTTCACGCTCGCGCTCGTCGATATGGCCATCGGACTTGGCCGCCGCCACCAGCGCCTTGAGCACCGCCTGGCTGTGTTGCTCGGCCTGGGCCGGCGGCAGGCGATCGAGGGTCTGTGGCTCCTGCGCCGCAGCCTGGCCCTGGCGCGCCCGCCAGTTGCCATAGGCTTTGTAGGCAAGCACGCCAAGCGCAGCGAGGCCACCATAGGTAAGTGCCTTGCCACCGTACTTGCGCGCCTTCTTGCTGCCCAGCAGCAGGCCCATGGCACCGGCCGCCAGCGCCCCGCCTCCGGCACCGGAAAGCAGGCCGCCAAGGCCTGCCCCCTTGCCCTGGCCACCCCCGAGCAGGTCGCCAATACCGGGCACCTTGCCCGCCCCGCCCTTGCCCTGCTGGTTCTGCAGCAGCGACTGGCCGGACTTGAGCAATTGATCGAGCAGACCACGGGTGTTCATCTGGATGACTCCTGGACGGATAGGGAAGCTCCAGATTAGGCCCGCAGCCTGAATTCTCGCTTAATGCATTTGCTTCGGGATGTTGCATTAGTCTCGTCGAGCGTTTCCACCGTGCAGATCTGTCAATCCCGCAAGTCCGACTCATGAATCGGGTTGGCCCGGCTGGTCGCACGCTGGTACTGCGCAGGCCAGGTTGCCTTGTTGCCACCCAGGTCATCATCGGCATGCAGCGGCCAGTAGGGGTCGCGCAGCAGTTCGCGGGCGAGGAAGATCACGTCGGCCTGACCGGTACGCAGGATGTGCTCGGCCTGGGCGGGTTCGGTGATCATGCCCACGGTGCCGGTGGCAATTTCCGACTCTTTGCGTACGCGCTCGGCGAAGCGAGTCTGGTAACCCGGGCCGGTGGGGATCTCGGCATTGACCGAGGTCCCGCCCGAGGACACGTCGATCAGGTCGACCCCCAGCGCCCTCAGACGACGCGCCAGCTCGACCGTTTCGTCGGGGTTCCAGCCATCTTCGACCCAATCGGTGGCCGAGACCCGCACGAACAGCGGCAACTCCTGCGGCCACACCTCACGTACGGCCTCGGTCACCTGAAGCGTCAGACGAATACGGTTCTCGAAGCAGCTGCCGTACTCGTCACGCCGCTGGTTGCTCAGAGGTGAGAGGAACTGATGCAGCAGGTAGCCGTGGGCCGCATGGATTTCGACGACCTTGAACCCGGCCGTCTTCGCACGCTCGGCAGCCTGGACGAAGGCCTGGACGACGCCCTGGATTTCATCGTGGCTCAGCTCGCGCGGCGGCGTATGCTCCGGGTCGAAGGCGATCTTCGAAGGCCCGACCGGCTGCCAGCCGCCGTCCTCGATCTTGACGCTACCGTGTTTGCCCAGCCAGGGACGATGGGTGCTGGCCTTGCGCCCGGCATGCGCCAGCTGGATGCCCGGGACGGCGCCCTGGGAGGTGATGAAGCGGGTGATACGTTGCAGCGGGGCGATCTGGTCGTCGTTCCACAACCCGAGATCTTCGGCAGTGATTCTTCCATCGGCAGTGACAGCCACCGCTTCGGTGATCACCAGCCCGGCGCCACCGACGGCGCGACTGCCCAGGTGGACCAGATGCCAGTCGTTGGCCAGGCCATCGACGCTCGAGTACTGGCACATTGGTGATACCGCAATACGATTGGGCAGGGTCAGCTGACGCAGGGTATACGGCTCAAGCAGCAGGCTCATGAGGGGACCTCCCAAGGACTCCAATGGTGATCCGACCCGGACACTCGTGTGCGGCCGTGGCCCGGTATCGGTCTTTGTTGAGACTAGACCAGATTACCTTGGGGCGAAGTTCCGCCGGATGGACGCCCCGCGCTGACACCTGCCCCGTGTCAGCGCGGCTCCATGTGCGCGATCATCAACTGCACGCTTTCATTGCCGCGAAACTCGTTCACATCGAGCTTGTAGGCCACCTCCACCCAACGCACTGTCGGATTGGGCCAGATTTCGCGGTCGATGCCGAAAGCGATCCCATCAAGTTTCACCGAGCCGCACTCGCTCTTGAGCACCACTTTCAAATGCCGCTCCCCTACCACGCGCTGTTCGACCAACTGGAACACGCCATGGAACAGCGGCTCGGGAAAATGCTGCCCCCAAGGGCCGGCATTGCGCAGGGCACGAGCCAGGTCCAGATGGAATTCCTCGACCGCCAGGGTGCCATCGGACAGCAGGCGCCCGGTCAGGTCGTCCTCGCACAACTGGCGCCGCACCTCTTCGTCGAACGCATCGGCAAAGGCCTGGAAGTTGGCCTCCGGTAGCGACAAGCCTGCGGCCATGGCATGGCCGCCGAACTTGCTGATCAGATGCGGGTGGCGCGCGGCCACGGCATCCAGCGCATCACGGATATGGAAGCCCGGCACCGAACGCGCCGACCCCTTGAGCATACCCTCGCCCGCATCGGCAAAGGCAATGGTCGGCCGGTGGTAGCGCTCCTTCAGGCGCGAGGCGAGGATGCCGATCACACCTTGGTGCCAGTCGGCGTCGAACAGGCACAGTCCATAGGGCATGGACTCGACCGGCAAATCCTTGAGCTGGGCCAGGGCTTCACGCTGCATGCCCTGCTCGATGGACTTGCGATCCTGGTTGAGCCCGTCCAGTTGCCCGGCCATGTCCAGCGCCACGGCGGCGTCTTCGCACAGCAGGCATTCGATGCCCAGGCTCATGTCGTCCAGCCGACCGGCGGCATTGAGCCGTGGTCCGAGGATGAAACCCAGGTCGGTCGAGGTGATGCGGCGGTGATCGCGGCGCGCCACTTCGAGGATTGCCTTCAGCCCGGGGCGAGCGCGCCCGGCACGAATGCGCTCGAGGCCCTGGTGCACGAGGATACGGTTGTTGGCATCCAGCGGCACCACGTCGGCGACACTGCCCAGCGCCACCAGGTCGAGCAGTTCGCCGATGTTCGGCTGGGCTTGCGTCTCATAGCGGCCAAGGCTGCGCAGGCGGGCACGCAGGGCCATCAGCACGTAGAAGATCACCCCCACGCCAGCCAGCGACTTGCTGGGGAAGGTACAGCCTGGCTGGTTCGGGTTGACGATCGCATCGGCGTCGGGCAACTGCTCGCCAGGCAGGTGGTGGTCGGTGACCAGGACCTTGAGCCCGGCCGCCTTGGCCGCCGCCACGCCATCGACGCTGGAGATACCGTTATCGACAGTGATCAGCAGCTGTGGCTGACGCTGCAATGCCACCTGCACGATCTCGGGGGTCAGGCCATAGCCGTACTCGAAGCGATTGGGCACCAGGTAATCCACATGGGCCGCACCCAGCAGTCGCAGCCCCAGCACACCCACGGTGCTGGCGGTGGCGCCATCGGCGTCGAAGTCGCCAACGATCAGGATGCGCTGACGCAGGTCCAGGGCCTCGACCAACAGGTCGACGGCCGCCTCGATTCCTTTAAGTTGCTGGTACGGCAACAGGCGCGCCAGGCTCTTGTCCAGCTCGGACTCGCTCTGCACGCCGCGCGCGGCATACAGGCGGGTCAACAGGGGCGGCAGGTTACCGAGGAAGGGCAATGCCGATGGCAGGGGGCGGGGTTCGATACGCATGGGGTCTTCGGCGGTCAGATCGGATCAGGTCAGCCGCGCTCACCGAGCAGCCACTGCAGTTGGACTTCGTGCTGGCCACGGTCGTCGGTGACGAATACCGTGCCTTCACTGATCATCACATCCCATTTGATGGTACGCGGCATGTCGGTGGCCAGAACCTCCAGGACTTCCTGCGGAACAGCAGCGATACTCAGGTTTTTCAGGCCCTTGACCGCGCCGACCACCTTGTTCTCCCACACCCGCAAGCTGCCGTAGGCCAGCAGGCTGGTGCGCTCGGTGCGACGCGAGCACCAGGTCAGGCGCTCGGCGTCGGGCTGGCCGACTTCGATCCAGTGCAGGATGCGATCATCCAGACTTTTTTCCCACAGGGCAGCTTCATCGACATCCGACAGACCGCGGCCGAACGACAGGTTCTCGTTGTACCAAAGGGCGTAGGCCAGCAGACGGACGGCCATGCGCTCCTCAGTCTCCGACGGGTGACGAGCAATCGTCTGACGGACGTTTTCGTACACGCCGCGGTCGAGGTCGGTCAGATTCAGTTCGAACTTGTAGGTGGTGGAAGGCTGGGCCATGGGAAAGGGGCTTCTTTGGAGAAAGTCGCAGAGTTTAACCGATCCGAGTTTGTTGGGGTGGGTGGTTGCGCATCTGCGTGCACTGGACTCTGCCTTGCAACAGTATCTGCCATTGACCAGCTGTGATAAAACCAAGCCTCTTTTCTGTCGCCACGGACGCACCATGCCCACCCCCGCCAAACCCCTCGCCGGTCTGAAGGTCATCGAGCTCGGCACCTTGATCGCCGGCCCCTTCGCTTCGCGTATCTGCGCCGAATTCGGCGCCGAGGTGATCAAGGTCGAATCACCTGATGGCGGCGATCCGCTGCGCAAGTGGCGCAAACTGTATGAAGGGACTTCGCTGTGGTGGTTCGTCCAGGCACGCAACAAGCAATCGCTTACCCTCAACCTCAAGCACCCCGAAGGGCGCGAGATCCTCAAGCAATTGCTGGCCGGCGCTGACATCCTGATCGAGAACTTCCGCCCTGGCGTGCTGGAGAAACTGGGCCTTGGCTGGGACGTGCTGCATGCCCTCAACCCACGCCTGGTGATGGTGCGCCTGTCAGGCTTCGGCCAGACCGGGCCGATGAAGGACCAGCCGGGCTTCGGTGCAGTCGGCGAGTCCATGGGGGGGCTGCGCTACATCACAGGTTTCGAGGATCGCCCGCCCGTGCGCACGGGCATTTCCATCGGCGACTCGATTGCCGCCCTCTGGGGCGTGATCGGCGCGCTGATGGCCCTGCGACATCGCGAGGTCAATGGCGGTGAAGGGCAGGTGGTGGATGTGGCGTTGTACGAGGCAATCTTTGCGATGATGGAAAGCATGGTGCCGGAGTTCGACGTGTTCGGCTTCATTCGCGAGCGCACCGGCAACATCATGCCGGGCATCACCCCCTCCTCCATCCACACCAGTGCCGACGGCCGGCACGTGCAGATCGGCGCCAACGGCGATGCGATCTTCAAACGCTTCATGCAGGCCATCGGCCGCGACGACCTGGCCGAGGACGCGACCCTGGCCAGCAACGATGGTCGTGACCTGCGTCGCGACGAGCTGTACGGGGTGATCGACCGCTGGGTCAACAGCCTGCCGCTGGAACAGGTGATGCAGTCACTGAACGATGCCGGCGTGCCTGCCAGCCGCATCTATTCGGCCGAGGACATGTTCAGCGACCCGCAATTCCTCGCCCGGGAAATGTTCCTCCAGGCGAAACTCCCGGACGGCAAGCCCTTCAAGATGCCAGGTATCGTGCCCAAGCTGTCGCAGACACCAGGCTCCACGGAGTGGGTCGGGCCTGCGCTGGGGGAGCACACGGCGACGCTGCTCGCCGGGCTGGGCTACAGCGATGCCCAGGTGGCACGCCTGCGCGAGCAGGGGGCGGTCTGATCGGGCGCCGAACCAGCATGATGCGCTTGTGTGTGCTGCTCTGCGCCCTGCTGCTGCCCTGGCAGCAGGGCCAGGCCCGTGAGCGCCTGACCTGGCTGGTGCGCGACCTGCCGCCGTTCACCATTCTCGAAGGCCAGGAAAAGGGCCAGGGCGTGGTCGACCGCATGCTGCCTCTGCTCATCGAGCAGATGCCAGAATACGATCACACAGTCCTTCGGGTGAATCGCGCCCGTGGCATCCAGATGCTCCAAGAGCACAGCTTCACCTGCGACCCGACCCTGCTATGGACGCCGGAACGCGCCCGTTTCGTGCACTTTTCCCAACCCTCGCTGCCCATCCTCAGTGGCGGGCTAGTCATCCGCAAGGCTGACCAGAGGCTGCTGGACGATCCCGGGGAAGGCTCGCCTGTGGACCTGAAGCAGTTGCTGGAGCGTCCAGGGCTGAAACTGGGAATCGTGGCCCAGCGCAGCTACGGGGCAGTGGTCGACGATATCCTGCGGCTGTTGCCAGAAGCCACGTTGAGCCGCCACTACGGCAACGATGCCACCGCCAACCTCTTGCAGATGCAGCAGCTGGGGCGCCTGCAACTGGTGCTTGGCTACTGGCCAGAGGTGCGCTACCTGGTCCAGCAGCAGGGCGGCTCGCTGGACAGCTACCAGTTCCACCCGATCAAAGGGGCGAATCGCTACCAGTTTCTGCATGTGGGCTGCTCCGACACCCCACTAGGACGCGAGGCCATCGCCCATATCGACAAGCTGTTGCCACACCTGCGCCAGGAAGTCCTCCCTGAGTTCTACGCCAACTGGCTTGACCCCGAACTGCGCACAGAGTACCTGGAACAGACCCGACGCCTGGTCGAGGAGGCTCCCGCTCCGACCAGCATCAAGCCATGACGCAGGCAAAAGAAACCCCGGATGCTGGGGAAGACATCCGGGGTCAACGCAAAGCCCTTGAATGGACTCTGTACGGCGATCCAACGCTACCGGAGCAAAGCAGCGTTCGAGCACCCTATAAAATCTGACGAGGCACTCAGGCAAAGGTTCCCTGAGGTTGGTGCCGGTGTTGCAATGCTGCGATCACACAGGGCTGCAGACGCCCTTCGACGATCTGCAGGTCGCGGTGCAGACCGTCGACCAGATCGACCAGCAAGCGCTGCTCCTGTAGCTGGCGCACGCTCACGGCGCGGTGCAATACCTCGTTGCCCTGCGCATCGAGCACGGTGAGTTGGCGATTGCCGCGCGCATCCGCATCGTCGAGTCGGGTGTGATAAGGGGACAGGGCATCGTTGAGCAGGGAGCAGATTCTTTCCATCCGGCGTACTCGCTTTGTCGGGGACCTATCGGAACTGACCGTCAGGCACTTGGGAAAGTTCGCTCGCGCCTGTATCAGCCAGCATGCGTGGGCAACATGACAGTTTCGATATCCCGCCCGGAGTGCCTGCGCGGCGGTCGACGCAGCCGCTGCAATGCCGCCTGCAACCCCCTCATCGACAACGGCCAGGGCAATTGGGCAACGACCCACTGCCCCTGACGCTGGGCCTCGGAAGCGAGATCAGGGCCGCGCACAGGGGGCTGTCCGACGAACAGCAGCGCACGCGCATGGCCCTGCCGGGTCACGTGCTTCAACAGTGCCTGGGCGCTCAGCGCCGGCATGCCATGGTCGATGATGAGCATGTCCAAGGCTCGCATCTGCGCCATGCTTGCCTTGGCGCTGGCCAGATCGCAGGCGATGCGCACGTTGAAAACCCCCAGGGCATTGCAGGCCTGGTGCAAAGCGATCTGCTGGGCGGGATGAGACTGGACGATAAGAATGTTGAGCCGGTGCATGAGCCGCTCCTGAGGGCTGCGAGCCCTGATGGACAGGGCGCCCACTCTAGAAAAGCAGCATAGGGACTCAAATAGGAAAAGCCTGAAAAGACGAAGGATGATTCTGTAATTAAAGAACCGCTCAAACGCAAACGGGGCAAGCCGATGTTCCGACTTGCCCCGCCAATGCCCTCGAGTACCGCGTTTTACAGCGGCTTGCCGCGGTTGCCGTGCTGGCTGACGAAGGCCTGGACCGTCTTCAGGTCATTGGCCAGGACCGTGCAACGCTCCTCGCGGCTGAACAGGTCGCTCAGGTGCGCAGGCAGCTCGAGGGCCTTGCCGACACCGGCCTTCTCCACTGCCTCGGGGAATTTGACCGGATGCGCGGTGCCCAGCACCACCATTGGCGTATCCAGGCTGCGACGGCACTCACGAGCGGCTTTGACGCCGATGGCGGTGTGCGGATCAAGCACTTCGCCGGTGGCCTTGAACACCTCGGCGATGGTCTCGCAGGTCTGCTCGTCGCTCACTGCCAGGGAGTCGAACAGCTTGCGCGCCTCGGTCCAGCGATCCTGCTCCACGCTGAAGCCACCACCCTGCTTGAAGTTGGCCATCAACTCGGCGATCGCCGCGCCGTTGCGACCGTGCAGGTCGAACAGCAGGCGCTCGAAGTTGGACGAGACCATGATGTCCATCGACGGCGAGAGCGTTGGGTGCAGCGCGTCCTTGACGTACTGGTTGCCGCTCATGAAGCGGTGCAGGATGTCGTTGCGGTTGGTGGCCACCACCAGCTGGCTGATCGGCAGGCCCATGTTGCGCGCCAGGTAACCGGCGAAGATATCGCCGAAGTTGCCGGTCGGGACCGAGAACGCGACCGAGCGCGCCGGGCCGCCCAACTGCAGTGCCGCATGGAAGTAGTAGACGATCTGGGCCATGATCCGCGCCCAGTTGATCGAGTTGACCGCGACCAGGCGAGTGCCCTTGAGGAAGGACTGGTCGGCGAAGCTGGCCTTGACCATCTCCTGGCAGTCGTCGAAGTTGCCTTCGATGGCGATGTTGTGGATGTTGTCACCGAGGATCGTGGTCATCTGCCGACGCTGAACTTCCGACACGCGCTGGTGCGGGTGCAGGATGAAGATGTCGACGTTGTCGCAACGGCGGCAGCCTTCGATGGCGGCGGAACCGGTATCACCGCTGGTGGCACCGACGATCACCACGCGCTCGCCACGCTTGACCAGCACGTGGTCGAGCAGACGGCCGAGCAGTTGCAGGGCGAAGTCCTTGAACGCCAGCGTCGGGCCGTGGAACAGCTCCATCACCCACTCGTTGCCGTTCAGCTGGCGCAGCGGTGCCACCGCGGCGTGGGCGAAGGCACCGTAGGTTTCCTCGAGGATCTTCTTGAAGTCGGCATCGGCGATGCTGCCGGTGACGAAGGGGCGCATCACTCGGAACGCCAGTTCGTGATACGGCAAGCCGGCCCAGGAAGCGATTTCTTCCTGGGTGAAGCGCGGCAGGTTTTCCGGCACGTACAGGCCGCCGTCGCTGGCAAGACCTGCCAGCAGGACGTCTTCGAAATTCAGGGCCGGAGCCTGGCCGCGAGTACTGATATAGCGCATTGTGCAAACCTTCGGTTCTGGGCGCGGGCCGCCGTCGCGGCCCGCTGCTGAATTAATTGAGCTGTTCGACGCGGATACGCACGACGTTGCCGACCACATCCTGCAGGGCTTCAAGGGCGACGATGGCATCGTTGATACGCTGCTCGACCACGCCGTGGGTCAGCAGAATCATCGGCACCAGGCCGTCCTGTTCTTCGGCTTCCTTCTGCATGATCGACTCTATGTTGATGCCACGCTCGGACAGGATGCTGGCGACCTGGGCCAGCACGCCTGGGTGATCCTTGGCCTGGATCCGCAGGTAATAGGCGCTTTCGCACGCCTCGATCGGCAGGATCGGGTGCGCCGACAGCGAATCCGGCTGGAAGGCCAGGTGCGGAACGCGGTTCTCCGGGTCGGAGGTCATGGCACGCACCACATCGACCAGGTCGGCGACCACCGACGAAGCGGTCGGCTCCATGCCGGCACCGGCGCCGTAGTAGAGCGTCGAGCCAGCAGCGTCGCCGTTGACCATCACCGCGTTCATCACGCCGTTGACGTTGGCGATCAGGCGGTCGCTCGGGATCAGCGTCGGGTGCACGCGCAGCTCGATGCCGTCGGCAGTGCGGCGGGCCACACCCAGGTGCTTGATGCGATAGCCCAGGGCTTCGGCGTAGTTGACGTCAGCAGTGGTCAGGCGGGTGATGCCCTCGGTGTAGGCCTTGTCGAACTGCAGCGGAATACCGAAAGCGATGGAGGCCAGGATGGTCAGCTTGTGCGCAGCATCGATGCCCTCGACGTCGAAGGTCGGGTCGGCCTCGGCATAGCCCAGCGCCTGGGCTTCGGCCAGCACGTCAGGGAAAGCACGGCCCTTTTCACGCATTTCGGTGAGGATGAAGTTGCCGGTGCCGTTGATGATCCCGGCCAACCAGTTGATGCGGTTGGCCGACAGGCCTTCGCGGATCGCCTTGATCACCGGGATGCCGCCGGCAACCGCCGCCTCGAAGGCCACGATCACGCCCTTTTCACGGGCCTTGGCGAAAATCTCGTTGCCGTGCACGGCAATCAGCGCCTTGTTGGCGGTGACCACGTGCTTGCCGTTCTCGATGGCCTTGAGCACCAGATCGCGGGCAATGGTGTAGCCACCGATCAGCTCGATGACGATGTCGATTTCGGGGTTGGTCGCGACTTCGAACACATCAGCGGTAATGGGGGTACCGGTAATCTGGCAGTTCGGGTTCTGCGAGCGCATGGCAATCTGGGCCACTTCAATACCGCGCCCGGCACGGCGGGCAATCTCCTCGGCGTTGCGCTGAAGTACATTGAAGGTACCGCCACCGACGGTCCCCAACCCACAGATGCCTACTTTGACCGGTTTCACTGTGAACTCCCCATTGAACGGCCGGCACCTGCGCCGACCGTGAAACATGCCGTCACCCCATGACGACGGCGTATTGAATGAATTACTTGGCGGCTTGCGCCTGGCCGGCCAGGGCCAGCTTGGCCACCTGCGGTGCCGGCTGGTAGCCCGGGATCACCTGGCCGCTTTCGAGCACGATCGCCGGCGTGCCGTTGACACCGATCGACTGGCCGAGCTGGAACTGCTTGCTGACCGGGTTGGCGCACTTGGCCGCCTTGATTTCCTTGCCGTCGACCATCTTGTCCATCGCCGCGCGACGGTCACTGGAACACCAGACAGCCTGCAGTTGCTCGTCACCCGGCGAGCCCAGGCCCTGGCGCGGGAAGGCGACATAGCGCACCTCGATACCGCGCTTGTTCAGCTCGGGCACCTCGGCGTGCAGCTTGTGGCAGTACGGGCAGGTCGTGTCGGTGAACACGGTGATGTGCGATTTGGTTTCGCCCTTGGCCGGGTAAACCACCATTTCAGTCGCAGGAATACCATTGATCAGCTTGGCGATGCCCTGGCGTTCGGTTTTCTCGGTCAGGTTGACCGGCTTGCCATCCTGGATCTGGTACAGGTAGCCCTGCATGACGAACTGGCCATCTGCGCTGGCATAGAGCACGCGACCGCCCTGCAGCTTGACTTCGTAGAGCCCGCCGACCGGGCTGGTGGCGACGCTTTCGATCGGGACTTCCAGTTCCAGTGTCTTGAGTGTGTTGCGAATGGCTTGCTCGGCACCGGCGTTGACATCGGTGGCCGCAGCGAAGGCAAAGGTACTGGCCAGCGCCAGGGCGGCGGCGGCAAACATCTGGGTCACGCGCATGGGGTACTCCTGAAGGCGGACGGGGACCGGAGGACGTCGCCTGCGGAAAAAATCGCGGCGACCAGACAGTCCCTGGTGCAAACCGCTCAAGCCTACCACATCAGGCCGCGACGAAATCACTGTCTGATGGCCGCCGGGCGGAACATGAAAATCATTCATCCACGCGGATGGTGCTGGGCATGCAACTGCTGCAAACGTGCCTTGGCGACGTGGGTGTAGATCTGCGTGGTGGAAAGGTCGCTGTGCCCCAGCAGCATCTGCACCACCCTCAGGTCGGCACCATGGTTGAGCAGATGGGTGGCAAAGGCGTGACGCAAGGTATGCGGTGACAGTGGCTTGTCGATACCGGCCACGCGCGCGTGGTGCTTGATGCGGTGCCAGAACGTCTGGCGGGTCATTTCCTCGCCCCGCAGGCTGGGGAACAGCACATCGCTGGGGCGACCGTTGAGCAGCTCGCCGCGACCGTCGCGCACGTAGCGCTCGATCCACAGTACCGCCTCCTCGCCCATCGGCACCAGACGTTCCTTGCTGCCCTTGCCCATCACCCGCAGTACACCCTGGCGCAGGTTGACTTGATCGAGGGTCAGGCTCACCAGCTCGGTGACCCGCAGGCCGCAGGCGTAGAGAACCTCGAGCATGGCTCGGTCGCGCTGGCCGATGGCTTCGGCCAGGTCGGGTGCCTTGAGCAGCGCTTCGACATCCGCTTCCGACAGGGATTTGGGCAAAGGCCTACCCAGCTGCGGCATATCGACCTGCAAGGTCGGATCGACACCAATGAGTTTCTCCCGCAGCAGATAGCGATAAAAGCCACGCACACCAGAGAGAAACCGCGCAGTGGAGCGCGGCTTGTAACCCTCATCGAAGCGCCAGGCAAGGTGGTCGAGGATCGAATCGCGGCCAGCTTCAGGCAACGCGACGCCACGCTCCTGCAACCAGCCATTGAACAGGGCCAGGTCGCTGCGGTAGGAAACGCGGGTGTTGTCGGACAGGCCTTTTTCCAGCCAGAGGGCATCAAGAAACTGATCGATCAGGGGGTGGTCCAGGGCGGGCATTCGGAAGGCTGCTGGGTGTTGAAAGTGGGCCTAGTGTTTCATAGCGGCTTGCGGGTTGTCTGTACCGACCTCTGGACAGGCAAGCCTGAGGCAGTACCGGCACCGGTCGCTTGTCCTCGTCGATGGCAACAAAGCTGAACACCCCATGAATCGCACGCTCGCGGCCGTCGAGGTACATGTTCTCGACGAACACATCGACCTGTACCTGCAAGCTGGTATTGCCCACCTTGATCACGCTGCCAACCAGCTCGACGATCGAGCCCGCCGGGATCGGGTGCTTGAAGTCGATGCGGTCGGTGGACACGGTCACCAGCGGCAGGCGACAGAAACGCGTAGCGGCGATGAACGACACCTCATCCATCCAGGCCAGCGCGGTGCCGCCAAACAAGGTGTTGTGGTGATTGGTGGTATTGGGAAATACGGCCTTAGTCACGCGAGTGATCGACAGCTCGGTACGGCGCTGGATTTCCTGGTCTCTTGGGGTGGTGGTCATGGGGTACTCGAATCGCAAGGGAATGGCAGCGGGGCGACCCGCGAAGCAGGCAACACCAATACCACAAAATGCAAAAAAGCAGCCCGAAGGCTGCTTTTTCTCTCGCAAGGCGACCAAGGCCGCCGGTCAAACTGCACTCAGGACAGTTTTTCCTTGATGCGAGCGGCTTTGCCGGACAGGTCGCGCAGGTAGTACAGCTTGGCTTTACGCACGTCACCACGACGTTTCACGGCCAGGCTGTCGATCTGTGGGCTGTAGGTCTGGAAGGTACGCTCTACGCCAACGCCGCTGGAGATCTTGCGCACGGTGAAGGCGCTGTTCAGACCGCGGTTACGCTTGGCGATAACAACGCCTTCGAACGCCTGCAGACGCGAGCGATCGCCTTCCTTCACTTTAACCTGAACGACAATGGTGTCGCCTGGTGCGAAGGTCGGGATTTCCTTGCTCATCTGCTCGGCTTCGAGCTGCTGGATGATCTTGTTGGTCATGCTGTGCTCCTAAGATGGATAACTTGATCCACCATCGATACGTTAACTATCGTCCCGCTCGCGGAGGTATTCCTCGAGCAGCTTCTTCTCTTCTCCAGAAAGCGAGCGACTTTCCAGAAGATCGGCGCGTCGTTCGAAGGTCCTACCAAGGGACTGCTTCATTCTCCAACGCCGGATGTGTGCATGGTTGCCACTTAGCAACACGTCGGGTACACGCTGATCCGCATACACCTCAGGTCGGGTGTAGTGCGGGCAATCCAGCAGACCATCGGTGAAGGAGTCTTCCTCCGCCGAGTCCACATGCCCTAAAGCTCCGGGCAGCAGCCGCGTAACCGCATCGATCAGTACCATGGCCGGCAGCTCGCCACCGGAAAGTACATAGTCACCAATCGACCACTCCTCATCGACATGAGCTTCGATAAAACGCTCGTCGATGCCTTCATAACGACCGGCGATCAGGATCAACGATTCCTGTTCGGCCAGGCCTTTGACCGCCTGCTGAGTCAGCTTGCGGCCTTGTGGCGAGAGGTAGATCACCTTCGCCGATGCTCCGGTCGCCTGCCTGGCACTGGCCAGGGCGTCTTCCAGAGGCTTGATCTTCATCACCATGCCCGGACCACCGCCAAACGGCCGATCATCCACCGTGTGGTGACGATCAGTGGTGTAGTCCCGTGGGTTCCAGCAGGTCACTTGCAGCAACCCCTGTTTCACCGCACGACTGGTAATGCCGTACTCCGTGATGGCCGAGAACATCTCGGGGAACAACGTGATGACTTCTACGCGAAGGTTACCCATCGTCTAGAAATCCGCGTCCCATTCGACTCGCATCACACCTGCTTCCAGGTCGATTGCCAGCACGCATTGCTCCGTATAGGGCAACAGACGCTCGCGATCATCCAGGCTGCCAGCGCAAGGCTTGACCACCATTACATCGTTCGCACCGGTCTCCAACAGGTGATCGACCTTGCCGAACAGTTGTTCGTCCTGGTTGATGACCTTCAGGCCCTGCAACTGGTACCAGTAGTACTCGTCGGCGGCCAGGTTGGGCAAAAGGCTCCGCGCAATGCAGATTTCGTAACCGCTCAGAAGACGGGCTTCATCGCGATCGTCGAGGCCTTTCAGTTTCACGACCAGGCCCTTCTGGGAGCCACGACCGCTGACCAGCTCGACCTGCTTTACCTTGCCTTCGTGCCGAAGCGTCCAGCGCGGATAATCCAACAGGTTTTCAATCGGATCGGTAAAGGAATACACCTTCACCTCGCCGCGAACGCCGTGAACCGAAAAAATCTTGCCAACGATGATGAGGTCGTCAGCCTTTTCTGGCGTCGCGTTCATACTGCTCAGGCAGCAGCCTTGGCAGCGTCCTTCAGCAGCTGAGCAACACGCTCAGACGGCTGCGCGCCCTGGCTCAGCCAGTAGGTGACGCGTTCCTGGTTGACCGACAGCTTGACTTCGGCGCCCGAGGCGATCGGGTTGAAGAAGCCAACGCGCTCAACGAAACGGCCGTCACGGGCGTTACGCGAGTTGGTCACGGTCAGGTGGTAGAAAGGGCGCTTTTTCGAGCCGCCACGGGCCAGACGAATGGTTACCATGTGAACATCGTTCCTATAGTCGGTACTGCAGTCAGTGCTGCAAATCTGAATGCCAAATAGGCACACGGGTGCCCAAAAGGCCGCATATTCTCAGGGAATACACGGACATTTGCAAATGGCTTTTTCGCAAGAGCCATGCAAAGCAATCCAGAACTGCCGCTTAAGCCGCTGTTTTGCGGCGATTTTCCCGCCAAAGCGGGGTCTGCCTGGCCGCCTTGCAATCAAGGCGACCAAGCGGATTCGGTTACAGCTTCGGCATGCCGCCGCCCGGCAGCATCCCGCCCAGGCCACGCATCATCTTGGCCATGCCGCCCTTGGCGGAGAATTTCTTCATCATCTTCTGCATCTGCTTGTGCTGCTTGATCAGTCGGCCGATATCCTGCACCTGCGTGCCGGAGCCCAGGGCGATACGGCGCTTGCGCGAACCACTGATCAGGTCGGGGTCGCGACGTTCGGCAGGGGTCATGGAGTTGATGATCGCCTCCATCTGCTTGAACTGTTTCTCGGCCGCGCCCTGGGCATTGCCCATCTGCGACAGGTTGACGCCACCGATGCTGGGCAGCTTGTCCATCAGGCCACCCAGGCCGCCCATGTTCTTCATCTGCTGCAACTGGTCGCGGAAGTCTTCGAGATCGAAGCCCTTGCCCTTCTTCAGCTTCTTGGCCAGCTTGTCGGCCTTGGCCTTGTCGATGTTCTGCTCGGCCTGCTCGATCAGGCTGAGCACGTCACCCATGCCGAGGATGCGCGAGGCGATGCGGTCAGGGTGGAAAGGCTCGAGGGCTTCGGTCTTCTCGCCCATACCGATGAACTTGATCGGCTTGCCGGTGATGGCGCGCACCGACAGCGCGGCACCGCCACGGGCATCACCATCGACCTTGGTCAGCACCACGCCGGTCAGCGGCAGCGCCTCGCCAAAGGCCTTGGCGGTATTGGCGGCGTCCTGGCCGGTCATGGCATCGACCACGAACAGCGTCTCGACCGGCTTGACCGCCGCGTGCAGGGCCTTGATCTCGTCCATCATGTCGGCGTCGATGTGCAGACGGCCGGCGGTGTCGAGGATGACCACGTCGATGAACTTGATCTTGGCTTCGCGAATCGCCGCCTCGGCGATATCGACCGGCTTCTGGCTGATATCGGACGGGAAGAAGGTCACGCCGATGTCGTTGGCCAGGGTTTCGAGCTGCTTGATCGCCGCCGGGCGGTAGACGTCGGCGGACACCACCATGACGGTCTTTTTCTTGCGCTCTTTAAGGAAGCGCGCCAGCTTGCCGGCGGTGGTGGTCTTACCGGCGCCCTGCAGGCCCGCCATCAACACCACGGCTGGCGGAGCCGCATTGAGCGCGAGGTCTTCGTTGGCCGCGCCCATCAGGCTTTCCAGTTCGGCCTGGACGATCTTCACGAAGGCCTGGCCCGGCGTCAGGCTGCGCGACACCTCTGTGCCGACCGCGCGCTCCTTGATGCTGTTGACGAAGTCCTTGACCACCGGCAGGGCGACGTCGGCCTCGAGCAGGGCCATGCGCACTTCACGCAACGTGTCCTTGATGTTCTCTTCGGTCAGCTTGGCCTTGCCGGTGACATGGCGCAGCGTCTGTGACAGGCGGTCGGTCAGGTTTTCGAACATGGTGATCCTTTCAGGCCCAATAAAGCCGAGGTTGTTCAGGCGCCCTGGCGGATATCCACACGCGCAGGGCACAGCAAGCCGGGCATTATAACGGAGAGCGGCGACGGCGCACACCTTGGCGCTGAGCGGCAGCGGCGGCGGCCTTTTCGCTGGCAACTCACAGCGCCGAACCGCCGCCTCCATGAAACCTTGAGCCCGCGAAAAGGCCGACACGGCCTGCAGTCTTCCTAGGCAACCGCGTTCTATGCCAAACTCCCCTCCTTTAGGGCTCGCCTACCAGGACCTATGCTCTCCTCACCCAGCCTCATCCCCAACCTGATCGCGGCCATCCTTTATATTGCCGCGACCGCCTATCAAGGCTCGCGCCTGGCACAGGGTGCCAAGGTCGACAAACGCCTGCTCGGCCTGTTGGGCGTGATTGCCGTTGTCGCACAGACCGGCGCCCTGTTCTTCCAGTTGCTCACCCCACTGGGCCTGAGCCTCGACTTCTTCAGCGCCGCCAGCCTGATCGCCACCGCGGTGATCGCCCTGACGCTGCTCGCCTGCCTGAGCATTCCGGTGGAGAACCTGCTGGTGCTGCTGTTCCCGCTGGGTGCAGTGACAGCGCTGCTGGCACAGTTCGCGCCAGCCGGCACCGTGCCGCTGGTCAATGAAGAGCCCGGCATCCTGGCGCATATCCTGCTGTCGATCCTCGCCTATGGCCTGTTCACCATCGCCGTGGTCCAGGCCCTGCTGCTGTTGCTCCAGGACCACCAGCTCAAGCACAAGCACCCCTCGGGACTGATCCGCAACTTCCCCCCACTGCAAACAATGGAAAGCCTGCTGTTCGGCTTCCTCTGGGCGGGCTGGATCCTCCTGTCGCTGTCGCTGATCTCCGGCTGGCTGTTCTTCGAGAACCTGTTCGCCCAGCACCTGGTGCACAAGACCTCGCTGTCGTGCCTGGCCTGGATCGTGTTCAGCGTCCTGCTGTGGGGGCGCAATCGCCTGGGATGGCGCGGGCACAAGGCGATCCGCTGGACCCTGGCGGGTTTCTGCCTGCTGATGCTGGCCTACTTCGGCAGCAAGCTGGTCCGCGAATTCATCCTGCACATCTGACGGGCAATCATGGACACTTTGCCGTACGCCCCGCTGCTCGGCACCCTGGTACTGGCGTTGCTGTGGTCGGCGCTGTTCAGTGCGGTCGAGGCCGCCCGCCAGCAACTCAACGGCCACGCCCGCTCCAGCGAGACAGAAGCCCCCACCCTGCCCGCCCAGGCACTGGTCCTTTGCGCCAGCCTCGGCAAGTTGCTGGTGCTGGGCCTGGCCTGCCTGATCGGCCAGCGCTACAGCGGCGAACATGGCTTCTGGCTGGCCGGGCTCTGTGCCACGCTGACGCTGCTGGTGCTGGCCGAGTACCTGCCGCGGCGCCTGGCACGACGCAACCCGCACGCCTTCGCCAGCCTCGGTGGCAGCCTGCTCAAGCTGCCACTGGCAGCGCTGCAGCCGCTGGCCTGCCTGCTCGACGGCATGGCCAAAGTGATCCTGCGCCCGTTCCGCGTGCAGCCTACCGCCGTCGCCCTGCACCCACAGGACGAAGACGCCCTGGATGACGACGAGCCGCACGAAACCCCACGCCAGGGCCTGATCGAGGGCCTGCAAGCGCTGGACAGGATTACCGTCAACGACATCCTGGTCCCGCGCAACGAAGTCGATGGCATCAACCTCGACGACCCGATCGAACAGATCATCGAACAGCTGATCCTCAGCCGCCACACCCGCCTGCCCGTCTATCACAACGACATCAACCAGGTCGAAGCGATCCTCAACACCAAGCTCATCAGCCACCTGCTGCCACGCGCCGAACTGACCCTGGAGAAACTCCAGGCCGCCTGCTACGAGCCCTACTTCGTCCCGGAAAGCACCCCGCTGCAACTGCAACTGCTGAACTTCCACAAGCAGCAGCGGCGCATGGGCGTGGTCGTGGACGAGTACGGCGAAGTGCTGGGGATCGTGACGCTCGAAGACATCCTTGAAGAAATAGTCGGCGAGTTCGAAGACGAGCAGAGCCTGGACAACCCCCATATCCATCCCCAGCCCGATGGCCGCTTCATCATCGAAGGCACCGCCTCGCTGCGCGAGCTCAACCGCAGCCTGGGCTGGCACCTGCCCTGCGACGGCGGCCCGAAAACCCTCAACGGCCTGGTCACCGAAGCACTGGAAAGCATCCCGGCAAGCGCGGTTTGCCTGAAAGTCGGACGCTACCGCCTGGAAATCCTCGAAACCGAGGACAATTGCGCCAGCAAGGTACTGGTCTGGACCGTAACCCGATAGCTATACTCGGGCCACGCTTACCCAGCCCTGCCGTCCCGCCTGCTACCCGCACCCGGCGCCCCACGGCCAGTCCGCCTCACTGACGTGCCAGCGGCCCTGCGTCCTATCCCGAACAGCGTCCGCGCCCTGCCATCCCGGGGCCCTCGTCAGCCTGGCGAACCACAACAATACGCTGCGGCCCGCCTGATCGGCCGCGCGAACGACTGTTCAGGGACCTACGCATGACAACCAGCAACACCTACGCCGAACCTGTCTCGGCGACTCCGGTCAATTCGCCCGCCCGGGTCGCCACCGCCAGCTTCATCGGCACCGCCATCGAGTTCTACGATTTCTACGTGTACGCCACGGCTGCGGCGCTGGTGATCGGTCCAGTGTTCTTCCCGTCCGGCTCAGGCACCGCGCAGATGCTTGCAGCCTTCCTCACCTTCGGTATCGCCTTCCTCGCCCGGCCGCTGGGTTCGGCCCTGTTCGGCCACTTCGGTGATCGCATCGGGCGCAAGTCGACCCTGGTCGCCTCGTTGCTGCTGATGGGGGTGTCCACCACACTGATCGGTGTCCTGCCAGGCTATGACAGCATCGGCGTATGGGCCCCGATCATTCTCTGCGTGCTGCGCTTCGGCCAGGGGCTGGGATTGGGCGGCGAATGGGGCGGTGCAGCCCTGCTCGCCACCGAGAACGCACCGCCCGGCAAGCGCGCCTGGTTCGGCATGTTCCCGCAGTTGGGCCCGTCGATTGGCTTCCTCGCCGCCAACGGTCTGTTCCTGACCCTGGCACTGGTGCTCAGCGACGAGCAGTTCCGTGAATGGGGCTGGCGCATTCCGTTCCTGCTCAGCGCTGCATTGGTGCTGGTGGGCCTTTACGTACGCCTGAAGCTCGAGGAAAGCCCGGTCTTCGCCAAGGCCGTGGCCCGTCAAGAGCGGGTGAAAATGCCGGTGGTCGACCTGTTCGCCAAGTACTGGATGCCCACCTTGCTGGGCGCTGCGGCGATGGTGGTGTGCTACGCACTGTTCTACATCTCCACGGTGTTCTCGCTCAGCTATGGCGTCTCCACACTCGGCTACAGTCGCGAAACCTTCCTCGGCCTGCTGTGCTTCGCCGTGGTGTTCATGGCACTGGCTACGCCGCTGTCGGCCTGGCTCAGCGACCGCTATGGGCGCAAGCCGGTGCTGATCGTCGGTGGGCTGCTGGCCATTGCCTCAGGCTTCACCATGGAACCCCTGCTGACCTCGGGCTCCACCGCCGGCGTGGCGCTGTTCCTGGCGATCGAACTGTTCCTGATGGGCGTGACATTCGCCCCGATGGGCGCGCTGCTGCCTGAGCTGTTCCCGACCCACGTGCGTTACACCGGGGCCTCGGCGGCCTACAACCTGGGCGGCATCGTCGGCGCCTCGGCGGCACCGTTCTTTGCCCAGCAACTGGTGAGCATGGGAGGTTTGAGCTGGGTGGGGGGATATGTATCGGTGGCGGCGGTGATCAGCCTGATTGCAGTGCTGTGCCTGAAGGAAACTCGCCATACCGAGCTTTGAGCAGTTGTAGCAAGCCCGCTCCTGCAGGAGTCTGTAGGAGCGGGCTTGCCCGCGAATGGGCTGCGCAGCAGCCCCGTGCGATCTCAGATCAGAACTCGACCTTCACCGCCTGCGAAGCACGGGTCGCCTTGGCGCGCGCCGCTTCGACCGACTCGTCGCGGGCCAGGCACACGCCCATGCGGCGGGTGCCGTTGATTTCCGGCTTGCCGAACAGGCGAATGGCGGTGTCCGGCTCGCTCAGCGCTGCGCCGAGGTTGGCAAAGCTGGTCTGCTGCGACTGGCCTTCGGGCAGGATCACGGCCGAGGCCGACGGACCGAACTGACGCACCACCGGGATCGGCAGGCCAAGAATCGCACGGGCATGCAGGGCGAACTGCGACAGGTCCTGGGAAATCAGGGTGACCAGACCGGTGTCATGCGGACGTGGCGACACTTCGCTGAACCACACCTGGTCGCCCTTGACGAACAGCTCGACGCCGAACAGGCCACGACCACCCAGCGCATCGGTGACCGCCTGAGCCACACGCTGCGACTCAGCCAGCGCCTTCGGGCTCATGGCCTGGGGCTGCCAGGACTCCTGGTAGTCGCCCTTCTCCTGACGGTGACCGACCGGCGCGAGGAAGGTGGTGCCGCCCACATGACGCACGGTCAGCAGGGTGATTTCGTACTCGAAATCAATGAAACCCTCGACGATCACCCGGCCCTTGCCAGCACGCCCGCCTTCCTGGGCGTAGTCCCAGGCTTTCTGCAGGTCGGCATCACTGCGCAGCAGGCTCTGGCCCTTGCCCGACGAGCTCATTACCGGCTTTACCACGCACGGATAGCCAACATCGGCCACGCCCTTGGCGAAGTCTTCATAAGTGTCGGCGAAGTGGTAGGGCGAGGTCGGCAGCTCCAGCTCTTCGGCAGCCAGGCGACGAATTCCTTCGCGGTTCATGGTCAGCTGAGTGGCGCGGGCGGTCGGCACCACGTTGAAACCTTCGTTCTCCAGCTCGACCAGCGTGGCGGTGGCGATGGCCTCGATCTCCGGCACGATGTAGTGCGGTTTTTCAGCCTCGATCACCGCACGCAGGGCGACGCCGTCGAGCATGTTGATCACATGGCTGCGGTGCGCGACCTGCATGGCAGGCGCGTTGGCGTAACGGTCCACGGCGATCACCTCGACGCCCAGGCGCTGCAGCTCGATCACCACTTCCTTGCCCAGCTCGCCGCAGCCACACAGCAGTACGCGGGTCGCGGTCGGCGACAATGGGGTTCCGATACGGGTCATTTCAGGTCCTCGAAGGCGTCCGGGGCGCGCCGGCTGGTGCTGCCCGCTGAAAAAGGACCGGTATTCTACATCAATCGGGCGCGGATCAACCCACCGCCAGCGCGCGTCGCGCCCGCCACGCCATGATCAGCCAGACCGCCGTCACACCAGCAAACTTCGAGGCCATCGCCGTGCCGATCACGGCAGGCGTCAGTGCACCGATCATGCCGAAGAAGATGAAGGTGTCCACCGGGATGCTCAGCGCCGAGCTCAGCCACAGGCGGTCACGCAGGGGTCTGCGGGTGACGCTGAACACCAGCCAGTCAATCAGTTCGGACACGAAGAACGCCGTAGCGCTGGCCAGGGCGATGGCCGGCTCCGAAGTCGCGTAGGACAGCACCAGCGCCGCCAGCATCGCGATCAGTGCGCCATGCCCGTAACGGGTCTGCACCATGTCACGCAGGATGAACACCAGCCCGCCCCAGGCGGACCAGATCACGTCCAGGTGCGGAGCGCTGGAGAAGGCGTAGTTGATGAGCACCACGCTGCTGATGTAGGCGATGAGGTAGAACATGATCCGGAGATTCGAGGGGCAAGCCCGACAGATTAGCGCCAGCCCCATCGTGGGACAAGTCGCAGCGGCAAACCGCCGCTAGCTCAACCGATCACCAACCCCGCCGCCACGGCCCGCTCATGGCACAGCTTGATCACCGCCCGGCGCTCGTCATTGGCCATCCGTGCCCACCGGGTGATCTCCTGCACCGTACGCTGGCAACCGATGCAGATGTCCTGCTCATCCAGCGCACAGACGTTCACGCACGGCGAGGCGACCGGCCGCTCGTCAGTCTTCATCGACCACCAGCTCCCGCGCATAGCGCTCGGCGTTGTGCACATAGTGCGCGGCGCTGGCTTCGAGCATGCGCTTCTGCTGCTCGGTCAGCTCGCGCACCACCTTGCCCGGCGAGCCCATCACCAGCGAACCGTCGGGAATCTCCTTGCCTTCCGGGATCAGCGCATTGGCGCCGATGATGCAGTGCTTGCCGATCCGCGCACCGTTGAGGATGACCGCATTGATGCCGACCAGGCTGTAGTCGCCGACGCTGCAGCCATGCAGCATGGCGTTGTGGCCAATGGTCACGCCCTTGCCCAGGGTCAGCGGCGACCCCATGTCGGTGTGCATGACGGTACCGTCCTGGACATTGCTGTCCTCGCCGATGTCGATCAGCTCGTTGTCGCCGCGCAGCACGGCGCCGAACCACACACTGGCCCGGGCCTGCAGGCGCACCTTGCCGATCAAGGTGGCAGTGGGGGCAGCCCAACTGCTGGGATGGGCTTCGACCCGCAGGTCGCCCAAGCGGTATTTCATGTCGTGTTCCTCACGGTTGAACGCAGTCGGCGGGTGAACCCCGCTCAGTTCTGGATAAAGCGCTCTGGCGGCTGGTGCAGGCTGATACCGGCGTCGAACAGCACGTTGACCAGCTCGACGATCATGATCGCCGACAGCCCCCAGATCTTGTAGTCGCCATAACGGTAGCTGGGCACGTACCAACTGCGCCCCTGGTAGTCGATGCGATGGGTGTGGTCGCGTGGGTCCTGGCGAAAGAACGACAGAGGGACGTTGAAGACCGCGGCGATTTCGGCATCGTTGGGCTGGTACTCGACGTAATCCGGAATCAGCCCGACGAACGGCGTTACCTTCAGCCCGTGCAACGAAATCAGCGGGCTCAGGGGGCCGATCACCTCGACCAACCCCGGCGGCAGGCCGATTTCCTCCTCGGCTTCGCGCAGGGCGGTGAACACCAGGTCCGGGTCCTCCGGATCGCGGCGCCCTCCGGGAAAGGCCACCTCGCCACCATGGGTGGAAAGCCCCTTGGCACGCAGAGTGAGCACCAGCTCGGGCTCTTCGCTACGGGTAATGGGCAGCAGCACCGCCGCCTCGGGAAAACGGCGATCCGCCTCCAGTGACGCAGGGGTATGGTTGCTCATTCGGCGAAGAAGCTCGTCCAGCATTACGCACTCTCGATTCCAAAGCCTGCCTTGCATGATGCACCAAAGCCGCGAGGCACCCAAGCCCCGACGGCTTGCGACAACCCCGTCGGCCGCGCCAAGATAGCCGCTCACACAGGAATAAAAGCATGAAATTCTGCAGCGCGTGCGGCCAACCGGTCATTCAGCAGATTCCCGAGGGCGACAGCCGCCTGCGGTACGTCTGCCCCTCCTGCCAGACCATCCACTACCAGAACCCCAACATCGTCGCAGGCGTCTTGCCGATCTGGGGCAGCCAGGTGTTGCTGTGTCGCCGCGCCATCGAGCCCCGCCGCGGTTTCTGGACCCTGCCCGCCGGCTTCATGGAGAACGGCGAAACACTTGACCAGGCCGCTCGTCGCGAGACCGTCGAGGAAGCCTGCGCACGCGTGGGCCCAACCACCCTCTACCAGTTGTTCGACCTGCCGCACATCAACCAGGTGCACGTGTTCTTCCGCGCAGAGCTCGCCGACCTGGACTTCGACGTCGGTGTCGAGAGCCTGGAAGTGCGGTTGTTCGAAGAGCATGAAATACCCTGGAACGAACTGGCTTTCCGCACCGTCACGCGGACACTAGAATGCTATTATCGCGACCGCATCGGGCAGCAGTACCCCATAGGCCATGAATACCTGCCGCCGATGAACGTTTCGTCGTCCACCTAGCTATTTCAGGATACGTTTCATGCGCTGGTTGCTTGCCCTCTTCTGCTTGTGCGTTGCATCGGTGTCCCAGGCGGCGTTCACCGAGACCATCATTCGCAAGCCCCTGCCCGCGACCACGTCGCAGGGCACGCAGCCCCAGGCCAGGCCTGTGCAAAGCAGCAGCCAGCCGCAGATCGACAAGGTGCTGGTGCTCAAGTCAGAGCGGCGCCTGCAATTGATCAGCCGCGGCGAGCCACTCAAGACCTACCGCATCTCCCTGGGCAAACAACCCAAGGGCGCCAAGGAGCGCGAAGGCGACAAGCGCACGCCTGAAGGCTTCTACTGGCTCGACTGGCGCAAGGTCAGCGACCGCTACAACCTGGCCATGCACATCTCCTACCCAAACATCAGCGACGCCGCCAAGGCGCGCCGCGAAGGGGTCAATGCCGGCAGCATGATCATGATCCACGGCACACCGATCAACGAAGAATACCCGGAGTGGTACTTCCACACCCTCGACTGGACCGAAGGCTGCATCGCCATGCGCAACGACGACATGCGTGAAGTGTGGAGCATGGTCAAGGACGGGACCATGATCGAGATTCGCCCCTGAGCCCTCGGGCTCACCCTTGCAGTTCCCACGTCCCCAGCGTGGAGCCCGCCCGCGCCTGAGAAAGACGGCGCAGGCTGACGGCGCGTCCTACATTTTCAGCAAGTCCTCAGAATATCCCGACTCAAAAAGGTTATTTGCCTGATACCCGTACAGGCAACGTATCGCATCCAAACGACTGTTCGAATTTTTAGAATCCACGCAAACGAGTACTTGAACCGTACGACCTCTGCGGAATTCTTCGATGGCGAACACCCCGTTTCCGGCTATCTGCCTTTCAATCATCAGTGCATTGCTCGCGCTGCTGACCAGCTCGGTTGCCCTTGCAGCCGATACCGCCAGCGAGCAGCTACGCGACCAGCAACGCGAGCTTCAGCAATTGCAGCAACAGCAGCGGCTGGAGCACTGGCAGCGCCGCCCTGCCCCGCAAGGATCAGGGCAGCCGACACCATCGGCAACCCCTTCAGCCCAATGCTGGCCGGTCAGCGGCCTGCGCCTGAGCGGCAACGTGCGCATCACCAACGCCACGCTCGAACAGAGCCTGCGCCCGCTGCTGCACTCGTGCATGACTGCGCACGCCATCAACCGACTGCTCCTGGCAATCACCGAAGGCTACGTCAGGGCGGGGTATCCGGCAAGCCGCCCTTATCTGAGACATCCCCCCAAGGCTGGCGCCCCCCTCGACATCGTCATCGTCGAAGGCTTCGTCGAGAGTATCGAGTTGGATACCGCGCTGCCGCTGTCGCTGGCCGGTGCCTTTCCCGACATGCTCGGCCATCCACTGTACCTGCCCGACCTGGAGCAAGGGCTCGATCAACTGAACCGCCTGCGCGCCTATGACCTGGGCGCCAACCTGTTGCCCGGCGACGTACCCGGCGGTACGCGGATACAACTCGAACCACGCCGGATCGGTTCGCGCTGGCATCTGGACAGCCGCCTCGACAACCGCGGCAGCGCACTCACCGGCCGCCATCGCCTGAACCTGAGCCTCGGCCTGGACAGCCCGCTGGGGCTGAACGACGACCTGCGCCTGTCATTGAACTCCAGTGTCTTCCAGGCACCGGGGCGCAGCCAGGGTGCCAGCCTCTACTACAGCGTTCCCTACGGCCCCTGGACCTTCGCCCTGAACGCCAGCCAGCTCAGCTACCGCGCACCACTACCCGGCAACCGCCTCAGCAGCCGGGGCAGCAGCAGCCTGCAAGGGCTGAGTGCCGACCGCATGCTGTGGCGCAACCAGCAGGGCATGCTCAACGCCAGCCTGCGCCTTGACCACAAACGCGTGGGCAACTGGCTCGGCCCGCTTAAGATCGCCCAGCAGAGCCCGACACTCACCACCCTCGAGGCGGGCCTCAACCTGCTCTGGCTCGAAGGCGGCCTGTGGAACGCCTATGTCGGCGTCGCCCAAGGCGTGGATCTGTTCGGTGCCGACCGCGCACCGCTTGGCCGCAAGAGCGCCGAGCCTGGTTTTCGCAAGTACCGCGCCAACCTCCTGTACCTGCACCCAGGGCCCTGGCGCTGGCAGAGCGAACTGAACCTGCAATACAGCCCCGACCGCCTGCCGGCCATCGAACAGCTTGCCCTCTCCGACGACCTCGCCGTGCGCGGCTTTCGCCAGCACAGCGTCTCCGGCGCCAGCGGTGCGGTGTGGCGCAACACCTTGAGCCACACCCTTCCCCTCAGCCTGCCCCTGGAAATCCGCCCGCACCTCGGGCTGGACCTGGGCTGGACGCGCTTCGATCACGGCAGCAGCTCGCAACGCCTGAGCGGGGCCGTGCTCGGCGTGGTACTGGGCACGCCGGGCAATCGCCTGCGCCTGGACTACCAGCGCGCGCTGAGTGCCAGCGACCGATCACGCAGCACCCTGGAGCCTGGCTTCTGGGTGTTCGAATGGACCTTGAAGATCTGATTCACCCACAACAAGAGAGACAACCCCGTGAACGATAAAAAGCCCCGCAAAGCGACCACCCCCGACGCCCTGCGCTGGAGCATATTTCTCACACTGGCAGCCGCCTCACCGGCCCTGCTCGCCCAAGGCAGCCTGCAACCGGCTCCTGGACCGGGCGGCACCCCGCTGATCAACGACGCCCATGGCGTGCCGGTCATCGAGATCGTCGCACCCAACGCCAGCGGCCTGTCGCACAACCAGTTCCTCCACTACAACATCGGCCAGGCGGGTGCGGTGCTCAACAACGCCCTGCAGGCCGGCCAGTCGCAACTGGCAGGCGCCCTGGCCGCCAACCCGCAGTTCCAGGGGCAGGCTGCCTCGACCATCCTCAACGAAGTGATCAGCCGCAACGCCTCGCTGATCGAAGGCCCACAGGAAATCTTCGGCCGCCCCGCCGACTACATCCTCGCCAACAGCAATGGCATCACCCTCAATGGTGGCAGCTTCATCAACACGACCCGCGCCGGTTTCCTGGTCGGTGATGTGCAGCTCGAGGACGGCCGCGTGCGCCTGCTCGACTCACGCAACGCCCATGGCATGCTCAGCGTGCTCGACGGTGGCCAGAGCAACGATGGCGGCGCCCTCGAACTGATCGCCCCGCGCATCGACAGCAAGGGTACGCTCAAGACCCGCGACGACCTGCAGTTGATTGCCGGACGCAACCGCATCGACGCCAGCAACGGCCAGGTCCTCGAACACCTGCCAGGCACCCCGGCGAGCATCGATGCCAGCCTGTTCGGCGCCATGTACGCCGGCCGCATCCGCGTGGTCAGCACGGCCGAGGGCGCGGGCGTGCGAATCGGCGCCATCGACATGCACGGGTACGATGGCATCCAGGTCCAGTCGGCCGGCGGGCTGCACATCGGTGACGACGGCACGCGCAACGCCGCGCTGCGCAGCCGCAAGGGCGACCTCGACCTCAGCGCCAGCGGCGACCTGAGGCTGCAGGCCGTCACGGGCGAGGGCAAATCGATCAACGTCAATGCGGGCCAGAAACTCACGCTGGATACCACAGCCCGGGAAAACATCGAACGTGACCGTAAGTCATGGGACAAGAAGTGGCTGTTCGTCACCACCGAGACCTACGAACGCAACACCACCGAGACCGAGCGCACGCTCACCGGCACGCACTTGCAAGCCGATGACCGCCTGGCGCTGAAGTCCGGCGGCGACATGCAACTGGTAGCGGCCACCCTCAAGGCCGGCGGCGAACTCAACCTCGACAGCGCGACCAACCTGAGCATCGAAGCCGGCAAGCAGAGCCGACGTGTCGAAGAGCAGGTACGCCATCGCAAGCACCTGTGGCGGGGTGACAGCGACAGCGACCAGTACCAGGAGACCGCCAAACCCAGCGATCTGCAGGGGGGCACGCTGATCGCCAAGGCTGGTGAGGCACTCAAGGTCCAGGGCAGCCGGATGCACAGCGAGGGCGACATGGCGCTGTCGGCAAGCCAGGTCGACATTGCCACCACGGCCCTGGAGGCACGCGGCACACAACGCGACTACCGGGGCGACCTGGTTTCCGGCAGCTTCTTCGGCGACCGCGAAGGCAAGGACAATACCGCCCAGCAGGTCGCCGGCAGTGTGATCACCTCGGGCGCCAACCTGAACGTCACCGCCGGACAGGTCAGGGTCAAGGGCAGCACCATCGCCAGCGAAGGCGAATCGGTGCTCTACGGTGACAAGGGCAAGCTGGTGATCGAAGCCGACCACAGCCGCTCCAGCACCACCGACAAACAGAGCGACAGCAAGCTGTTCGGCCTGATCGGCCACGACCGCAGCCACAGCGCCAACCAGGAGAAGGTGCTGGCAAGCGACGTCAGTTCGAAAAGCGACCTGCGCCTGGCCAGCGCCGAAGAGTTGCGCATCCAGGGCGCCAAGGTCGAGGCCGGTCGGCAGCTCAAGGTCGAAGCCAAGGGCGACCTCATCGTCGAGAGTGCGCAGGCGCGCAGCGACAGCAAGACCGACACGCAACAGCGCTCACTCACCGCCAGCGCCCGCCAGACCGCCAACGCCAAGGACGACAAGCCCGGATCTCGCCAGTACGAGGCTGGAGTCGGCTATGCGGTCGTCAGCACACAAAGCCAGCAGCGCGTGACCGAACAGGTGGCCAGCGAGCTCAAGGGCGGCTCGGTCGAACTGCAAAGCGGTGCACACCTGCAGGTCAATGGCTCGAAAGTCACCGCCACTACTGGCGACCTCGCGTTGCAGGGGCAACGGATCACACTCGGCGCCACCCACAACGACCACCAGACAGACACCCAGAGCACCGACAGCGGTGGCAGCCTGGTCGTGACCGGCGGCATCGACCGAATCGGCAGCCTCTTCGAGGGGCATCATCAGAAGGAGACCGTGCGTGAGCGCGACAGCAAGGTACAACGCAGCGAATTGCAGGCAGGTGGCGATGTGAAGATCGACACAGGGACGTTGGTGACCGAGGCCGCACGCGTCGACGCTGGCAAGGCGTTGCTGGTCAAGGCCAAGGAGATCGAGAACCGAGCGGTACAGGATGTGCACGAACGCGAGCAGCGCAATGACAACTGGCGTGGCACCCTCGGTGCCAGCCTCGAATACCGCGATCTGACCCGGCCCATCGAGCGCCTGATACTCGGCGAGGAAGCCGCGCGCTTCCAGCAGGCCTCGCCCGAGGACGCGATGGCCGCACCCAGCGTCGGCGGCGACATGACCGTGGACCATCTGAAGCGCCTGGAAAACCAGCGCCGCGGTATCGCCCAGGTCAGCGAGCTGTCCGGTGCCAGCGTCAAGGTCGAAGCCGAGCGCATCGACGATCAAGGCACGGCCTGGCGCGCCAATGAGGGCCTGCTGGCGATCACCGCCAACCAGCATCATCAACGTGCGGCGGTCGACGAGCAGTCGCGCCTCGTCGAGCAATTGGCCGTTGGCGGTGACATGCGGGTCGACACCAGTACCGGCAACGACCTCAATGTGCGCGCCAGCGCTAAAGGTGGCTCGTCGAACAGCGAAGACAGCACCCGCAACGCCCGGGTCGGCAGCCTCTATGGACAAACGGGTATCCAGGTCCAACTGGGCGCCGACGGCCTGTACGAAGGTACGCGCATCAACGCCGGCAACGGCGACCTCAGCATCACCAGCAACGGCAAGCTCTTGCTGAGCGCAGCTCACGACCAGCGCTCCGAACACCAGCGCCAGACCGACGGCAATGCCTGGGCCAAGGTGGGCAACCGCCCCGGCAGTACCGGTGTCGAGGGTCGCGGCTACCTTGACCTGACCGAGCTCCAGCGCCAGGAAAGCAAGGCCCAGGTCGGCCAGATCGACGCCAAGGGCAAGGTGCTGCTCAGCAGCGGCGCCGACCTTATCCTCGAAGGCACTCGCATCGGCAGCCGCGAAGCACCGACTGGCGGCATCGAACTGGACAGCGCCGGGCTGTTGCAGGTCAAGGCGGCCCACGACAGCCAGCAGGCCAGCGGCCACAACCTCGGCGGCGGGCTCGAGCTGGCAGCCAAGTTCGGCACGGGCAAAGGCGGCGCACTGGGTGGTCACTTCGCCAATGGCAAGCTCAACGAGAAGGCCAGCCAGGCAGTCGATGCCCGCTTCGACACCCAAGGCACCCTGAAGATCAGTAGCCGTGCACGCGACGATATCGCCCTGCATCTCCAGGGCCTGCAAGCCTCGGCCGCGCAGATCAAGCTGGAGGCCAGCAAGGGTGGCATGCTGGTCGAAGCCTCGTCCGACACGGAGCAGCGCGACAACCTGGAGATCACTGCCGGTGCCGGTTTCAGGCTCAACCGCGGCGAAACCCCGGACAAGGATATCCGCGGCCTGCACGGGCGGGTGCAGGTCAATCTCGACAAGCGCGACAACCAGACCTGGAATGCCAGCACCTTGCGCGCTGACCGCATCGAGCTGGCAAGCCAAGGTGACACCCGCATCGAAGGCGCAAGCCTGGACGCCGACCGGATCCGCGGCGACATCGGTGGCGACCTGCTGCTGGCCAGCCGCAAGGATCGCGTCGACACACTGGTCGTCAAGGCCGACGCCCGTCTGAGCCACGAGAAGAATCCCCAGGGTTATCTCGATGCTGCCGGAGCCCTCTCCGGCCCAGCGGCAGGCAAGGTCACCGAGAAGGTTGGCCCGACGCTGAGCAAGGTGGACCCGAAGCTGTCGCCGACCGTGAAAGTCGAGGTGTCCCACACCCAGCGCGACACCGTCGCCCACCAGGCCACGCTCAAGGGCAATGAAGGCGTCGAATTGAAGGTCGGTGGCCAGGCGCGTCTGGTCGGGGCACGGATCCAGTCGAGCGCTGGTGACGTCGATCTGCAGGCCCAGTCGGTCAGCCGCGAAACGCTCACGGGTCGTGACTACCAGCGCAATGTCTCGGTGGACTTCTCCAACTCGCCGGTCGACATGGGTACGGCCATTGCGGAACTGTCCAAGAGCAAGGGCGCGGCGGATGGTGAGAATGCGCTGGACCTGGGGCTGCTGCGCACCAGCGGGCATAGCCGCAGTGAGGAGTGGGTGTCGAATGTCGGGAGCAAAGGTGCGCGCTGATCGTTGAGTGCAGGAGCAGGGAGATCCTGTAGGAGCGGGCTGGTCCCGCGATGGCAACACCGCGGTGGATGGCACCGGCTATGCCGGTGTTCGCGGGCAAGCCCGCTCCTACAAGGGGGTGGCGTAGGTGCCTGGTATTCCTGGCGTCGCCTATGCGTATCGCATCCTTCGAAAATCAGAAAATACGCCTTTCCTGTAGTCCATTTCCCAAAGATACTCCCGGCGCCTTTTTTCCGTTGCGGCTCCTGGGGCAGCGCTCTAGTCTCGGCGCGTCGTTGCACATCAACGACACAGCTTTGACAGGCTGTGACGGTATTAAGCATATGGCTGCTTTCCATGGCAGCTGTACGTGCGGGCACGCTTGCGTGCGCCGGAACTTTGCTTATTCCGCCGGTCTGTCAACCCACGTACAGCTGCCACCCTTTGTTTGACAGCAGTTGGGAGGTAGCCCCACAAGGAATAACGCGATGTTAAAGATCGTCCCCGACCCACCTCACAACAACCACTCTCTCGAAGACACCATCATCCAAGCCACCGAGTACGCACTCTGCGCACAAACCGTGGCCCATCAAGCGGTCCTCCTCCAACCCAAGTCCCCCGTCTCGCTCCTGGTAATGGCTGCCATTCATGAAATGG
>NZ_JBNFMU010000233.1:0-145266 GCF_049942315.1 Pseudomonas wayambapalatensis | reverse complement strand
CCTGTGGGAGCGGGCTCGTCCCGCGATCATGGGCGCAGCCGGTGCCAGGCAACACTACCGTCCCTCCAGGGTTCATGCTTCGCCCCAGGTACTGATCAACCCATGCAGACCATGCAAAGGCACGGCCAGCCAGCCGGGTCGGTTGTCGGCTTCATAGGTGATTTCGTAAGCGGCCTTTTCCAGGCAGAACAGCTCCAGCGCGGCGCGCTCGCCCTCGGCGTGCTGCCAGGCATGGGCAATGGCGGCGGTGGCCAGGCCATAGGCTTCGACGAAGGCATGACGCGACTGATGCAGGTACTGCCGGGCAACCCGTTGACGGGCCTGGCGCGCGGCATCGGACAGGTCTACCGCCGAGGCGCTGCGCAGGATCATCGCTGCAGCATAGTCGAACGAGCGCAGCACGCCGCTGACATCCTTGTAGGGGCTGTGTTTCGCCCGGCGCTCGTCCAGCGGTCGCGCAGGCTCGCCTTCGAAATCGATCAGATAGGCATCGCCCTGCACCACCAGCACCTGGCCCAGATGCAGGTCGCCATGCACCCGCATCAGCAAGCCGCCCTGGGCCTGGCGTGCGAGTGTGTCGATGTGCTGGGCAAGGCCTTCGCGTTGCTGCTGCAGGTCATCGACCAACGCCTGGCTTTCGCCGTCCAGCTGCTCGCGATGCTCGGCCAGCAGGTCGAGGGCATGACTGAGCTCGGCATTGATCTGTCGCCCCCAGCGCTGGCTGTCCTGGCTGTCGCTGGGGCGCGGTGCAAAGGCCGGGTCGGCGGTGGGCGCGGCCAGCAAAAGGTGCATCTCACCCAGGCGCTGCCCCAACAAGGTGGCAAAGCCCGAAAGCTCCGACAAGGCATCGGTGTGCGCCTCGGCACTGGTCTGGGTGGGTTCCATCTCGTCGCGGATCGCCCGCTCCAAGGTGTTCTGGGTCCACGACCAGGCATCGCCCTGGTTGCTCAGGTAACCTTGGGCAATCATCAGCAGGTGCGATTGCGCCTGCTCATCCACACGACTGACCCAGGCCAGCAACGGCGAGATATTGGCAAAGCCGGCCGCCGTGAGATAAGCGCTCATTTCCAGCTCCGGGTGAACGCCCGGATTGACCCGCCGGATCAGCTTGAGCACCACACGTTCACCGATCACCACCGAACTGTTGGACTGCTCGGCACTCAGGTAGCGCACCTCACTGTCCTCACCCACCGCCAGGTCAGCCAGTTGCCCGGTGCACTCGAAGCGCAGCTCGCCGGCACTTGAGGGCAAGCGGGTATCATCCTCGCAGGCGCGCAACACCGCCCGCACGAACGACTCCTGCACGAAGGCATCGGTGATCAGCCCGACCTGTCGACCTCGGCGTACCCGCGACAACGCCAGCTGCTGAGGCAAGGCGCTGTGGATCTGCTCTTCAGGCAGCAGGCCGAACGGCAGTTGGTAGTGGCTGGTCACGCCGTCACTGAGCACCTCCAGCTCGCTGAGCAGCACCGGGGTGGCCGGCGTGCCGAAGCGCACGCCATAGCGAATGCGCACCGCATCGATCGGTCCTTCCTTGCCGGCGAACCAACGGCGCTTGGGCAGGTACTGCGGCAGGATCGACGCCTGCAGGGTGTCCACCGACGGCGCTTCGAGCAACTCCTCCAGACGCTTGCGCAGCACCAATGTGGTCAGTTCAGGCAAGCCTTCGGCAGGCTGGATATGCCAGCTGGGCATGCGGTCGTGGGAAGCCAGCAGGAACCAGTAGAAGGCATACGGCGGCAGGGTCAGCAGGAAGGGTAACTGGCCGATGGGCGGGAAGGCGCTGCCACCAAGCATTTCCACCGGCACCCGCTCGGCATACTGCGACAGGTCCAGTTCGGCGGCCTGCGCCGCGCGCGAAACGTTGGCCACGCACAGGATGGTCTCGCTGTTGCCATCGGCATCGGTGTATTCGCGCACGTAGGCGAGGATGCGCCGGTTGCTCGGGGTCAGCATCTTCAAGGTGCCGCGACCGAAGGCCTTCTGTTGCTTGCGCACCGCGAGCAGACGCCGGTTCCAGTTGAGCAGCGAATGCGGATCGTGGCTCTGGGCCTCGACATTGACCGTCTGGTAGCCATACAGCGGGTCCATGATCGGCGGCAGCACCAGGCGCTGCGGGTCGGCCTTGGAGAAACCACCGTTGCGGTCCGGCGACCACTGCATTGGTGTGCGCACCCCATCCCGGTCACCGAGATAGATGTTGTCGCCCATGCCCAGCTCGTCGCCGTAGTACAGCGTCGGGGTGCCGGGCATCGACAGCAGCAGGCTGGTCAGCAGTTCGATGCGCCTGCGGTCGCGCTGCAACAGCGGCGCCAGGCGCCGACGGATACCGAGGTTGATGCGCGCGCGGCGGTCCTCGGCGTAGTAGTTCCATAGATAGTCGCGCTCGCGGTCGGTGACCATTTCCAGGGTGAGCTCATCGTGGTTGCGCAGGAAGATCGCCCACTGACAGTTGGCGGGAATCTCCGGGGTCTGGCGCAGAATGTCGGTGATCGGAAAACGGTCTTCCATGGCCAGGGCCATGTACATGCGCGGCATCAACGGGAAGTGGAAGGCCATGTGGCACTCGTCGCCATCGCCCTCGCCGAAATACGGGCGGGTGTCTTCCGGCCACTGGTTGGCCTCGGCCAGGAGCATGCGATCGGGGTAGTTGGCGTCGATCTCGGCGCGGATCGCCTTGAGCACGTCGTGGGTTTCGGGCAGGTTCTCGTTGTTGGTGCCGTCGCGTTCGATCAGGTAGGGGATCGCGTCCAGACGCAGGCCATCGACACCGATGTCGAGCCAGAAACGCATGACCTCGATCACCGCTTTCATCACCTGCGGATTGTCGAAGTTCAGGTCCGGCTGGTGCGAGTAGAAGCGATGCCAGAAATACTGACCGGCGACCGGGTCCCAGGTCCAGTTGGACTTCTCGGTGTCGAGGAAGATGATCCGCGTGCCGTCGTACTTCTGGTCGTCGTCCGACCACACGTAGAAGTCCCGCGCCTTGCTGCCGCGCTTGGCGTGGCGGGCACGCTGGAACCAGGGGTGCTGGTCGGAGGTGTGGTTGATGACCAGCTCGGTGATCACCCGCAGCCCCCGCTTGTGCGCCTCGGCGATGAAGCGCCTGGCATCGGCCATGCTGCCGTAGTCGGGGTGCACGGCCTTGTACTCGGCGATGTCATAGCCGTCGTCACGACGCGGCGAGGGGTAGAACGGCAGCAACCAGAGGGTGTTGACCCCAAGCTCGGCGATATAGTCGAGCTTGCTGATCAGGCCGGCGAAATCGCCGATACCGTCGTTGTTGGCATCGAAGAACGACTTGATGTGCAACTGGTAGATCACCGCATCCTTGTACCACAGCGGGTCGTCGATGAAGGCTGCCGGGCGGGAACGCTTGGCCATGTGCGACTCCTTTCAAGATCGAATTTCGGCGTGAGGCTGTCGGGACCGTTCTGCGGTCCTTCGCGGGTAAACCCGCTCCTACAAAGGTGGCGCAAAACCTGTGGGAGCGGGCTTGCCCGCGAAGGGCCGCAACGCGGCCCCTGCATTTACAAGGCTTTCTCGATACGCCAGATCCCGAACGGCTGGTGCCAGGGCTCGATGCGCATCCACTGGGTCTTGCCATGCCAGGTCCAGCGGTGGCCGGTCATCAGGTCCTCGCCTTGCGTATCGGCGTTGTCATCGAGCCCAAGCTCCCACAGCGGCAGTTCGAAGTGCGCCTCCTGGGCGTTGTACGGATCAAGGCTGATGGCGATCAGGATAAAGTTGTCGCGCTCGGGCGTGCGCTTGGCGAAATACAGGATCTGGTCGTTCCAGCAGTTGAAGAATGCCACGCCCAGATGCGTCTGCAAGGCGCGGTTCTGTCGGCGAATACGGTTGAGTTGGGCAATCTCGGCGACGATGTTGCCGGGCGCGGTGAAGTCGCGCGGGCGGATCTCGTACTTCTCCGAATCCAGGTATTCCTCCTTGCCCGGCAACGGCGTGCCCTCGCACAGCTCGAACCCCGAGTACATGCCCCACAGCCCCGAGCCCATGGTCGCCAGCGCCGCACGAATGAGAAAGCCGGCGCGCCCACTGGTCTGCAGGAAATAGGGGTTGATGTCGGGGGTGTTGACGAAGAAGTTCGGCCGGTAGCACAGGCTCCACGGCGGCTGGTTGAGCTGCTCGAAGTATTCGCGCAGCTCCTGCTTGGTATTGCGCCAGGTGAAATAGGTGTAGCTCTGCGCGTACCCGACCTTGCCCAGGCGCGCCATCATCGCCGGGCGGGTAAACGCCTCGGCGAGGAAGATCACATCAGGGTACTGGCTGCGCACATTGGCGATCAGCCATTGCCAGAAGGGCAGCGGCTTGGTGTGCGGGTTGTCGACGCGGAAGGTGCGCACGCCCTCCTCGACCCAGCCGACCACCACATCGCGCAGTGCCAGCCACAACGAGGGGACAGCGTCAGGCGCATAGAAATCGACGTTGACGATGTCCTGGTATTTTTTCGGCGGGTTCTCGGCGTAGCGAATGGTGCCGTCCGGGCGCCAACTGAACCAGCCCGGGTGTTCGGTAAGCCAGGGGTGGTCCTGGGAACACTGGATGGCGAAGTCGAGGGCGATTTCCAGACCATGCTCGGCGGCGGCGGCGACCAGCCGACGAAAGTCTTCGCGGCTGCCCAGTTGCGGGTGGATGGCGTCATGGCCGCCATCGGGGCTACCGATGGCGTAGGGGCTGCCCGGGTCGTCGGGGCCTGCCTGCAAGGCGTTGTTGCGCCCCTTGCGGTGCTGCTTGCCGATGGGGTGAATGGGCGGGAAGTACAGCACGTCGAAGCCCATGTCGCGGATCATCGGCAGGCGCTGGTGCACATCGTCGAAGGTGCCATGGCGCGCCGGATCGTCGGTGATCGAACGCGGGAACAGTTCGTACCAGCTGGCAAACAGGGCGCGCTCGCGGTCCACGTCCAGCGGCAGCTCGGGGCTGCGAGTCAGGTAAGCGCGGTGTTCGGCCTGGCTCATCAGGCTGGCGCTTTCGGGGCTCAGCAGCAACGCCACCTGATCGTCCGGTGCCAGCGTCGGCAAACGCTGTTGCAACTGTTCGAGCTGCTCGCGCAACGGCCCTTCGCTGCGCTCGATGCCCTTACCCAGCAGCAGCCTGCCCTCCTCCAGCTCCAGCTTGACCTCGACACCGGCGTGGTACTTCTTCTCGAGGTCGTGGCAATAGGTGGCGTAGGGATCGATCCAGGCTTCGATGCCGAACAGGTGCAAGCCCAGTTCCACTGGCGTGAACTCGGCAACCCACAGGTCATTGCCTGCCGACGTCATCGGCACGCCATGCCAGTGGCGGCTGTGGGCCTGGCGCCAGTGCAAGACCACCGCCAGGCGGTCATGACCGTCGCTGTAGACCTTGCTGGTCACCTGCACGGGCTGTCCGCTTACCGCCTTGGCCGCGAAGGTGCCACCGTCGAGTACGGGAGTGGTGTCCTCGATCACGATGCGTGGCGCCAGCAAGGCCTGGGACAGGCTGATGGCCTGGTCGGGATGATCGCTGGCCTTGGGCACTTGCTCGAAAGGCGCTTTTGCGACGGGCTCATTACCGGACATCGAACCTTGCTCCCCTAAGCTGGTGGCGGTAAGGGTTCAGAGCCGTGGGTGCGCGGCGGGTTCAAAAAAATTGAGCGAATGGCTGGTACGGCAGGTCGAAGCCTGCACAACCTCTTCATCCACTGCGCGAGGTCAGGCCATGAACATTCCCACTCCACCGGAGACGCCCGATCCGAACATCGACGACCCGGCGCTGCCGCCGCCGGTGCCCGAGGAAGACCCGGACGAACTGCCGATCAAGCCGACCGTGCCGCCGACGGTGGGTGATCCGCCGAGCGAGGAGCCGCCGGTGAAGGCCTGAGCATAGACCAGGCCAGGTCACACCGGTGCACAATGATTCCGCCATATCGCTGGCCTGCCCGTCAGGCGGGCACTGCTGTATTCGACTACCAGCCGGGGCCTTTCAGTGCCCCTTGGCGGCGCAAGCCGCTGTCACAACACAGTTCAGGCAAACCACGGCGTCGCCACCTTGAGAGCATGCCTAGGCTCTGCATGAGCCTGCGAAAAATCGACCTACCTAGTATTTCTGTCAGGTGTGCCCTGCGGCGTACGCGTGTAGTTTGCTGCAGTGGGCCTGGCGCAGGTTTACAGCCGGGTCAGTGCAACAGCATCTGCCAAGGACTGTCCGCGATGAATGACGCAACTAACCCTGCCAACCGCTCAGACGCCGCCACCTACATGAAGCTGTTCCCGGAAGACCGCACGCGCTGCGCGCCCGGGGCGTTGATGAGCAACGACAGCAGGCTGGCCTACCTGGTGCACCTCAAGGAACAGATTCAAAAGTTCGAAGTACGCGCGGATGTCAACGCACCGATCACCCTGCTGACACGGCGCCCTGACCTGCTGACGTTGAAGCTCGACGACAGAAGCGTCCGGCGTACCCTGCCCAAGATCAGGATTACGCTTGAACTGCTGGAAAACCGTGCTGAGCAAGCCCTGACAAAAAATCAGACGCTACAAGAAGCGGTCGCGGAAGGCTCCGGCCAAGCCAGTGTGCCCTTCCATCGTGCCTGGGAGTCGGTCAAAGCGACACTGGCGGCCAAACAGGTGCAGCTGTGGGACCTGCTGAGTGCAACCAGCCTCTGTTATCCACTGTTCACCTTCGCCCATCTGCCCTCGGCCGCCCAGCGGACTGCCACCACACTGGCCAGCGGTTTCTCGCCGCAACTGCGGACCCTGCTGCTCGACTCTACCCCCAGCGAGCTGAAGCTGAGTGCAGCCTCGTACGATACGACGCAAAAGCTGGCCAAGGCGCTGGCACTGAGCCGTCGTGAACTGCGCCAGTTGCTGGCTGTAGATGCTGTCGGCAAGGGCGGTACGGCAGTGACCCGCAGCCCCCACGTGCCCACAGCCGCCAAGCCATCCAGCCAGGTATACGGCGCCATGTTCATCAATAATGCTGAAACGCCGTTGTATCTGCTCGAATCGGCGCCCGCGCAGCCTGCGAGAAAAAAAATCGTGCGCATCGAAGGCCTCACCGATGCCCACTTGGACCGCCTCGAACGCATACTGCGCCTGCAGCGGGCCCTGGGCCTGAGCGCGGCCCAGACTGACACGCTGGTCATGGCTGCGCTGCGTGCCGAAGGCCAGACCGGCAACTATCAATTGACGGACAAGACCCTGCGCGCACTCGGGCTATTCCGTCATCTGCAGCAAAAATACAACGTCAGTGCCGAGCAGTATGCTGCGTTGATCGATGCACTCTCACCCTATGCCACCGGGCGGCAGACTTCATTCTACGACCGACTGTTCGCCGCCGGGCATGATGCAGACGGTCAACCTGCACAACCCTCCCTGAAGCTGGACGACAAGGCGTTCGATCCTGCGGCCACCACAGGCGCCGACGGCCTGACAGTCAAGCAACTGGCCCTTGGCCTGAAGGTGGATGACACCTTGCTGCGGGGTATTCTGGGTAGGGTGGTCGAAGCACAGAATCTGCAAAAACCGACACGCTCGCTGGCCGTGGTCTCGGCCTGCTACCGGATCGTTGCCCTGGCCCGGGTGTTCGGCACTTCGACCCTGCAGGGCCTGTCCCTGATCGAAGTACTGATGAATCAGGACCCTGTCTACTGCCAACAATTGGCCGGCCAGCCAAGCCTTGCGGGCGAGCCCGGCAAAGCCGACATCATCGATGTGATCGCCGGTGTGCTGCAGGCTGTGGAGTGGCTGCTGCACCAGGGCATGGACGCCTTGCAACTGGCCTACCTGCTCAATCCCCGGACGCCTAGCTTCAACCCGGCGTGGGGAAGTGCGTTCAACCCTCAAGGCAGCCAAAACGCGGATGCCCTTCACCTGACGCTGAAAACGGCACTGGGGCTCGAATCACCAAACCTTGTTGCGCCCCTGCTGCGCTGGGCCGGGGTCGACGCCGAGCTTTTGAGCACCCGGATAGCGGCCATCGCTCAGCAGTGTACTGCAAAGTCAACGACACCAAAGGCGTGCTTCACCGAAAGTGACCTCACGCAGTGGTCAATCCTGCAACGCTACGCCGACGTGACAAAACTGTTCAAACTCAGCGCACACCTGCTGGATCAGCTGACGCTTACCCCAGAAAGGTTCAACCTCAAGGATCCGAAATCGGACAAGTGCCGCCCGCTGGACCTGAGCACCGTCTATCAACTCGGCCGTTACAAGGCAGTACTGGCCAGGCTGGACTTGAGCATGGGCGAACAGGACTTGCTGGTTCACCTGAAAAGGTTCGAGGCGCACGACGACGAGCCATCTGCAGACAACACGGCAAAAGAACACTGGGTCGCCCTGGAACAGCTGCTGGGCCGCACCAGCGGTTCTCTCAGTGGTTTGATCGATATTGCGCCGCCCGCCACCTTCACGGGCATCGATCGCCTGCTGCGCACCCTGGAGCTGGCAGACAAACACCAGCTGGCAGTGGACACCTTGTTGCAACTGGGCAAACTGCCCGGCACCGACAGCTACGCCCCCTTCCAGCAGGCCGCCGTGGCCCTGCGCAAAGGCTGCAGCGCCAAGCAGCGCAAGGTGGTCGATGAACAGCACAGCGTTGCCTGGCGCGACGCCCTGATGCAATGGATGATCGCCAAATGGGCGCCGACCGACCCGGCACACAGCTGGATCACCAGCACGCAGACCCTGGCCGACTACCTGCTGATCGACCTGCAGGTGTCTCACGAACCCCTGACCACTCGCACGCTGTCGGCCACCGCCAGCCTGCAACGCTACCTGCACCAGATCCACTCACGCCTGGAAAACGGCTACCGCAGCACCGCGATCAGCGACGTCGAGCGCGATGAGTGGGAAAACTTCAGCAGCAGCTACGAGCGCTGGAGGCTGCGCCAGGATGCGCGCAACGAGCCCCAGAACTTCATCGACCCCACCCGCCGCCAGCGCAAGACCAGCGCCTTCAAAGACCTGGAAACCCAACTGGCCCAGGGCAAATGCCAGCCCGAAGACATCCACATGGCCATGCTCGGCTACCTCAGCACCTTCGAAACCCTGAGCAATATTCAGCCGATCTCGGTCTATGCCGACGGCACCTCGCCGCTGACCGACACCTACCATTTCATCGGCAAGACCAACGTCGAGCCGACCGAATTCTATTGGCGCACCCTGGACATGTCGCAGCGTGATCAAGAGGGCGTGCCGAGTATGTTGGCGTGGGGCGAGTGGGAGAAGATCAGCCTGGTGGTCAGCGCAACGATCGCTCTGACCCCCCTGCCGCCAAAGACGGACGACAACCGTACCCATATCGAGCTGATCCGCCCGGTGATCGTTGCCGGTCGTCGTTATGTGGTGTGGGTCGAGCGTGACACCACCGGCATACCCATGGGGCCGGACAACAAGCCCAGCGAATACTTTGCCTTGCGGGTGTACTTCGCCTTCCGGCAGACCGATGGCAACTGGAGCCCACCCAATGAGCTCATGACACTGGACGGACATGACGATAAGGGTGAGTTCAAGAGTAATGAAGTGCTGGCGACGAACTCCGTCGGGACCGCTGCGAACACCAACGTGTATTTGAAGACCAGGACGTTCATGCCGGGGTTGATGGTCATGGTCAACATCCATGGGGATCGATTGCATGACCCCTGGTTGACCACCGTGGTGTTCGATAGCTCACTGCCAGCGGAGAAAGGAAAACAGCCGAAACGCAACGTTGATTATTTCATCAGCAACAAGGACCTGCTGTTGCTCGAGGACAAAGCGCTCGATCTCGGTAACGTGACGGACCGCCCCATCGAGACAAACATGATGAAGCGGTGGTTGAGCTTCTTCCGAGACCCGCGGACCGTACAACATCCCTATGTGGGGGCGGTTACCCAACTGAAGACGGTCGAGGAAGATTCCAAAGCGTTCAGCTGGAGCGACCTGGCGTCTACAGATGCAGTAAAAGGTCGCTACGAAATCACTACGCTCGGGCAGGCCTATAGTGAAGCATCATTATCTGACGCTTCGGATTGCATTTCAGTCGGTATCACGCTGGACAGCGCATTGAGGTTGAGAAAAGACAATCCATACCTTTCAGCAACGTTTCAATTATCCAAACGTCCCCAAATGCTATCTCTGAAAATTCATTATGGTCCTGCACGCTTATTCGCCGCCGACGACATCCTTAGCACCTTCGACTTTGTCAAAAACAGCCATGAGATAAGCCAACTAACAAGCGCAAATGATGAAGCAATTCGAATACAAACCAAAATAAATGAAACAGAAAAAGAACAAAATCACGCACAACACTATTCATCGCCACATGCCTACACCGAAAAACTCAAAGATTTCGAGCAAAGAAAGAGCAACCTGAACCAAAAATTAATAGAAGCAGAAATACAAATAGACCGCTATATAATGGAAAACTTTAAATCCATCATATTCTTAAGCGAAACAACAAACCTCCGTTCAAAATATTCGGCATTCCCAACCCTAAAACTAACCGCAACCTTCAGCACCCCTGAAAACGAAGACGTTTGTTTAAACATAGCCTCCAATACCAAAAACTGTCCAGTACCAAAAAGCTGGACCCTGTCAAACTGGGAAGAGAACACTGAAAGCCGGAGAGGCGGGTCCCGCAATACCGATTCCAACGTCATAAGACTGGGGCAGCCATTACCAGAACTTTCAGAGCTTATCAAAGCGACCCCAGATTACGCTGAACTCACTGTAAGGCTGAACATTAAACCAACAGGAAACTCAAACCCCAGCTGGACACTGTCAGCCCTTGAGCTGGCACGACTTGACGAACAACATCTACAGATATTCAAAAATTTACCCACCCACAACGCCGACACATTCGGCGAAGTCAAGAATTTCCTGCTCAAGGTACGCTACCTACCCGCAGATAAGTATTCCGAACTGATGGGCGTCACGAATATCGAGCAACCGCGCCAGCCTATCGCACTGCACACCGCCATTGACAACGCCAAAGCGCTGGACAAGGCAGACGCGATCAACACGCTCATCAACCAAGAGTCCAACGCCTTAAAAAAAATCACGCCCGACCTGCCTGACGAATCGCTGCAGGCGATATTACGCCTTCGATACCTCCACCCGGCGACCTGCCGCAGAATCCTTTTTTACCTTGATCCCAAGCACGAAATGGCGTTCGAGGACACGTTGATCGCCAACGGCAAAGGTGTCGTCCATTTTGACCTCCCCATCAACAAGGACATCCGTGACTACACCGTCTCTCTGGACTTCTACGACGAATACTTCAGCACGACCAATCCCGTCGCAACGGCTACCTGCGCCTATACCCTGGAAGAGAAAGACGACGACGCGATCCCCAGTGTGCAGATCTGCCGCAATGAAACACAGGCTCTGTACCTGGACTTCAAGGAGGTCAACGACAAAGCCGAAGACCAGACCAATGCCCCCCCTTTCCGTACCCTGCGGCTGAACACCCTGTTTGGCAAGCAACTGGTGGCACTGGCTACTCAATCGGTCGAACAGTCGCTGTCATGGAAAGCCCAACACTTGCCGGAGCCGCCCCTGGAACCTGCAAGTTCAGGCACCATCGTCGACCTGCGCAGCGCCAACGGCTTGTACTTCTGGGAGCTGTTCTTCCACGTGCCGTTCCTGGTTACCTGGCTGCAACGCCAGAACCGCGAATACAGCCAAGCCTGGCGCTGGTGCACACGGTTCCTGTTCGACCCCTACCGCACCTGGGTGCCCGGGGGGAACCACCCGCCGCTGTTCTGGCTGACAAGGCCTCTGCTGGCCCGTGCACCCTTCACCGTCAGCGCCCAGAGCAACGACCCGGACCTGCTGGCCTACGCCGAACCCGAGCGCTACCGCAAGTCGCTGCACCTGTTCGTGGTGGAAAACTGGCAACGCCAGGGTGATGACCAATACCGCATGCTGACGCTGGATTCGCTGGTCGAAGCCGCGTTGTGCTATGACAAGGCCCTGCGGTTGATCGGTGTGCTCCCCGAGAATCTGTCCAGCGCACCTGCCCAGCCACTGACACTGGCCAAGGCCAGCTCCACGGCCTTTACCCCGCCACTGAACAACAAGCTCGTCATACTGCGCAACCTGCTGCGTAACCGTCTGTTCAACCTGCGCCACGGCCTGACCCTGGATGGCAAGCCCGCTGCGATCATGCTCGACCCGGACACACTCGACCAGATCGCACTGGGCAACAGTGTTGCCGCCCAGGACCGGGGTGATGCTACGCCGGTTGCGCCCATCGTGCCCCCCTGCCGTTACGAGGAGGCGCGCAAATGTGCGGGAGAGGCCGTGCAGCAACTGATCGTATTGGGGCAAACCTTGCTGGGCTTCTACAACACCGAAGCCGCCCAGCAACTGGAGCTGCTCGGCAAACGCAACTTGATCAGGCTGCTGGACTTCCCTTGTCAGTTGCAGGAGCAAGCGCTGGAACTTGCCAAGCGCGAACGTGACACCGTGTTGCGCTCAAGAGGCATGATTGAGCAACGTCAGGAGCATTACCAGCGGCTGGTGGACGAAGGCGTGATCGAGCTGGAAACGGCTGCGCTGGCACTGGCAGCGTCTTCTGTCGCCACCCGCCTGCCATCGGTCCCCAGCTACGCCATGGCAGCGGGTGCCGCAATGGCACCGACCATTTTCGGTATGGCGGTGGGTGGTTTCAGCCCGCAGGAAGCATTTGAGTCGGCGGCCAATTCCTTGGAGGCTGTGGCCGAGACGCTCGAAACCATGAGCAATACGATCGACAAGCGGGCCGAATACCTCCTGCGTCGCCAGCAATGGCAGCATGAAGCCGACCAGGCCGCACATGAGCTCGGCATCATCGACGCTCAACTGCGCGAGCGAGACATACAGATCAAGGCCGCTGGCATCGCCGTGAGCGAGGCCCGTGCAACCCGCCAGGCGCACCAGGCCGAATACGAGGTCATGCAATCGGTGTTCGCCAGTCACACCACTTATCTGTGGTTGATCGGTCGACTGTCGGAGATCTACAGTACCGCTTACGACGCAACCACTTCCCTGTGCCTGATGGCCGAAAACTGCCTGCGGTACGAACTCGGAGACTTCACCAGTCGCTGGATCAGGACGGACGGCTGGCTCGACAACTGGCGTGGGATGCTTGCGGGCGAAGCGCTTGAGCGCGACCTGATGCAAATGGACGTCGCGGCGATACGCGATAACCACAGGCCACTGGATATCCGCAAGGATTTCTCCCTGCTGGCGCTCACCGGCTGGACCAACGAAGAATTGCACGAGCATCTGGGCAAGGATGAAATCCTGTTCGAGCTGTCGGCACGACTGTTCGACAGCGATTTCCCAGGCCATTACCTACGCCGCCTGGAACGCATCACGCTGGCCTTCGAAATCCCAGGGTCAAGTTCTTCGAAACCGATCTCGGCCATGCTCTACCAGACCTCGAACAAGTTGCTTCTGGAAGCGGACATCGAAGGCGCCCACCACCTGTATTCGGCCAACCAAGGCAGCCCCAAGCATGTGCTTCGCGACCTCCGGCCAAACCAGAGCATTGCCCTGTGGTCGGTCAAGGAAGTGTCGCGTAACTTCGATCTGCAGCCGTCGGTATCCGACAAGGCCCGCTATCAACCCTTCGAAGGCACCGGGCTGATCTCGAGCTGGCGGCTCGCGTTCCCAGGCGGCGCCAGGAACAACCCTGAGCTTTACAAGGACGATATGTGCAGGCTCAAGGACATCGCCATCACCGTCAGCTACAGCGCGGTTGATGGTTCCACGGCATTTCGCGACGAAGTCAGGCAACTGCTGCAGGGCGGGAGTAAAACAGGCTCTGCTGATGGCGGCGACAGCGCAGCAGGCGAATCACCAAGCGGTAACGGCAGCAGTCAGCCAGCAAGTTCAGGTAACGCTGACAATGCCATCGTCACTGCACGAGAAGCGGAACAGGCCGCCAATGCGGCACTGGCAACCGCCCAGGCGCAAGGTGACGATCCGGCACTGAAGGCGCCCGAGGCGCGCGAGCAGCTCAAGCAAGTGACTGAAGCTATCGCCAAAGCCAAGAAAGCCGCCGAAGCGGCCAGCACCGCCCGCAAGAACACCGAAGCCGCTGCAAAGAGAGGTCAGGTGGACAGCGCGCAATCCAGCGCAGATGAGGCGCAGCAAGAGGCCAGGTTGGCCCAGGAGGCCGCCGAGTCGGCTCAGAATGCCTGCAAGGTCGCACAGGACGCGGCCAGAGCGCGCGAGGCGGATGCACGTGAGGCTGCTGAAAAGGCTGCTAAAGAAGCCGCCGACAAGCTCAAGGCTGAGATCGACACGGCGGTTGCCTCTGCCAAGGCCGCAGCCGAGGCCGCCGAGGCCTCACGGAAGTCGGCGCAAGCCGACTATCAAGCCCAGTCCATGAACATACCCGAGGCAAGCGCGCAGAAAAGAGAGGCGACCGGTTTAATGGACAAACTGCAGGCAGCCGTGGACGAGGCAAAGAAGGCGTATCAGGACACGGTGGAAGCGGCCAGCGAAGGTCAGCTTGCAACCGCACAAGCCAAAGCCCAATCAGCCAAGAACGCTGCAGAGCAAGCAGCCATCTACGCCAAAACTATTGCCCGTGCACGCAAGCAAACCGATACCTTTCAAACGCTCGCTCAACTGCAAGCAGCGGCCAAAGACCTCGTGGGCAAGCAGGCCCGGTACGCCTACAAAACAGGAGAAACATACACCGCGAAAGTCGTGTCTTGGGGGGAAGACTACGCCAAGCTTGAAGGTTGGGGAGGTGGGCCCGATACAAAACTGATGTTCTCGTCCATCGCTTACCTGAAAGCCAAATGAGGCCCGTATCAAAGTTCCGGGACGAAGGCTAGCCAGGGTAGGGTGCAACGCACCTGGCCGAGGTATCAACGGTTTGATCTTCGCGATCGTTATAGCTACATGACACAGGAGCCTGCCCATGCCTGACCAATGAAACCCTGAACCTCAACACACACTGACGCATGACTCAACTCAAGGGGAAATGAACATGGCTACCGAACAGGAACTGAAGAAACTGCTTGCCGAAAAATTTGACAAGAAAGAGGCCGATATCAACGGCGCTACGAAAGTTTCCGACATCGTCAGCAGTACCTCAAAACTGGTTCGATACATCAATGACGATTTAGGAACCGACCTGACAGAAAGCGACATCCAAGACGCCGAAACCTTCGACGATTTGTTCAAGGCTGTTAAGTGACATGTCATATCCGCCTGGTCTTCTCAGGCCAGGCGGCGCTTCAGTGCGACGCGAGTTCCGCCATGCTGATCTCGCGCATGCGGAACTTCTGCACCTTGCCGGTCACCGTCATCGGGAACGCTTCGACGAAGCGGAAATGCCGCGGCACCTTGAAGTGCGCGATGCGTGCCTTGCACCAGGCCTGCAAGTCCTCGACCGTGGCGCTGTGCCCGGGGTGCAGCTTGATCCAGGCCACGACCTCCTCACCATAGCGGCTGCAAGGGATGCCGATCACCTGAGCATCGGCAACCGCCGGGTGGGTATGGAAAAACTCCTCGAGCTCGCGCGGGTAGATGTTCTCGCCGCCGCGAATGATCATGTCCTTGTTGCGCCCGACGATGCGCACATAGCCCTGTTCGTCCATCACCGCCAGGTCACCCGTGCGCATCCAGCGCGCCGGATCGATCGCCTGTTGAGTGGCTTCGGGGTTATCCCAGTAACCGAGCATCACGCTGTAGCCGCGGGTGCAGAGCTCGCCGATCTCGCCACGCGGGACGATGGCGCCGTGCGCGTCCACCAGCTTGGTCTCCAGTTGCGGCTGCGTGCGCCCGACCGTGGTCACGCGCAGTTCCAGCTCGTCATCCGGGCCTGTCTGCAGCGACACCGGGCTGGTCTCGGTCATGCCGTAGGCGATCTGCACCTCACCCATGTGCATCTGCTCGATCACCCGGCGCATCACCTCGATCGGGCAGGTGGCACCGGCCATGATGCCGCTGCGCAGGGTCGAGAGGTCCAGAGTGCTGCGCGACGGGTGGTCGAGCATGGCGATGAACATGGTCGGCACGCCATAGAGGATGCTGGCACGCTCTTCGGCCACGGCCTGCAGCGTCAACTCGGGATCGAAGGCGTCGTTGGGGTAGATCATGGTGCTGCCGTGGGTGATGCAACCCAGGTTGGCCATGACCATGCCAAAGCAGTGGTACAGCGGCACCGGGATCACCATACGGTCCCGTTCGCTCAGGCCCAGGCTTTCGCCGACCATGAAGCCGTTGTTGAGGATGTTGTAGTGGCTGAGCGTGGCGCCTTTCGGCGCGCCAGTGGTGCCGGAGGTGTACTGGATGTTCACCGCCTGGTCGAACTGCAAGCCCTGCTGCCTCGCCTGCAACGCCTGGGCATCGACCTGCCCTGCCCGTTCGGCCAGTGCATCCCAGGGCAGAAAGCCTTCGGGCGGCTGCGACGACAGGCTGATGACGCCCTGCAGGTCCGGCAGGCGTTCACTCGCCAGCGGCTGCGCACCCAGCTCGGGCAGCATTTCCTGGACCATCGCGTGATAGTCGGACGACTTGAAGGCATCGGCACACACCAGCCAGCTGCAGCCGGACTGACGCAACACATACTCCAGCTCGCCCACCCGGTACGCCGGGTTGATGTTGACCAGGATCGCGCCGACCTTCGCCGTGGCGATCTGCAGGATGCACCACTGGGCGCAGTTAGGCGCCCAGATACCGACGCGATCGCCACTGGCCACGCCCAGGGCAATCAGGGCACGGGCATGCACCTCGACCTGCTCGGCCAACGCGCGCCAGCTATAGCGCAGGCCTTGGTGACGCACCACCAGGGCCTCGCGCTCGGGCCAGCGGGCGGCGGTGGCATCGAACGCCTGGCCGATGGTCTGGGTCAGCAGAGGCCGGTCCTGGCGGCCGCGGGTGTAGCTTGGTTGACTCATGAGTGTCCCTTCTTGTGGTTGTTCTGGGCATGACTGAAGCAAGCGGCAATTACTCTGGCGCAGATTTACGTTTACGTAAAGGTGATGATCCAATTGACAGCCCGGAAAGGCAGGTTTACGTTAACGTCAACCACGAGCACCGACCCTGTGGGAGCGGACTTGCCCGCGATGAGGCCGGACCAGACAACAGCGCTGGCCGTTCTGACGGGCATCGCGGGCAAGCCCGCTCCCACAGGGTCGGTGCAGTACCTCGAATTTCAAGAACAACAAGGTGCCCCCATGCATTACCCGACCCTGAACTTCGCCCTGGGCGAGACCATCGACATGCTCCGCGACCAGGTACGCACCTTCGCTGCCGCCGAACTCGCCCCGCGCGCGGCGCAGATCGACCACGACAACCTGTTCCCCGCCGACATGTGGCGCAAGTTCGGCGACATGGGCCTGCTGGGCATCACCGTCGCGGAAGAATATGGCGGCGCAGGCCTGGGCTACCTGGCCCATGTGGTGTCGATGGAAGAGATCAGCCGTGCCTCGGCCTCGGTGGCACTGTCCTACGGCGCCCACTCCAACCTCTGCGTCAACCAGATCAACCGCAACGGCACCCATGAACAGAAGCTGAAGTACCTGCCCAAGCTGATCAGCGGCGAGCACATCGGCGCCCTGGCCATGAGCGAGCCCAATGCCGGCTCCGACGTGGTGTCGATGAAACTGCGCGCCGAGAAACGCGGCGACCGCTATGTACTCAACGGCAGCAAGACCTGGATCACCAACGGCCCCGACGCCAACACCTACGTGATCTACGCCAAGACCGACCTGGACAAGGGCCCGCACGGCATCAGCGCATTCATCGTCGAACGTGACTGGAAGGGCTTCTCGCGCAGCAACAAGTTCGACAAGCTGGGCATGCGCGGCTCCAACACCTGCGAGCTGTTCTTCGATGGCGTCGAAGTGCCGGAAGAAAACATCCTCGGCCAGCTCAATGGCGGTGTGCGTGTGCTGATGAGCGGCCTGGACTACGAGCGCGTGGTGCTCTCGGGCGGTCCGACCGGCATCATGCAGAGCTGCATGGACCTGGTGGTGCCCTACATCCACGATCGCAAGCAGTTCGGCCAGAGCATCGGCGAATTCCAGCTGATCCAGGGCAAGATCGCCGACATGTACACCCAGCTCAACGCCAGCCGCGCCTACCTCTACGCCGTGGCCCAGGCCTGCGACCGTGGCGAGACCACGCGCAAGGACGCCGCCGGGGTGATCCTCTACACCGCCGAACGCGCTACGCAGATGGCCCTGGAAGCGATCCAGATTCTCGGCGGCAACGGCTACATCAACGAATTCCCGGCCGGCCGCCTGCTGCGTGACGCCAAACTCTACGAGATCGGTGCCGGCACCAGCGAAATTCGCCGGATGCTGATCGGCCGCGAACTGTTCAACGAAACCCGCTGAGCACAAGGAGCTGGCGTCCATGGCTACCCTGCACACCCAGATCAACCCGCGCTCGGCTGAGTTCGCCAGCAACAGCGCGGCCATGCTCGAACAGGTCGATGCCCTGCGCACCCTGCTGGCCCAGGTCAGCCAGGGCGGCGGGCCCAAGGCCCAGCAGCGCCATACCTCGCGCGGCAAGCTGCTGCCGCGCGAGCGCATCGACCGCCTGCTCGACCCGGGCTCGGCGTTTCTCGAGATCGGCCAGCTCGCCGCCCATGAGGTGTATGGCGAAGACGTGCCGGCAGCAGGCGTGATCGCCGGCATCGGCCGCGTCGAAGGGGTCGAGTGCATGATCGTGGCCAACGACGCCACGGTCAAAGGCGGCTCCTACTACCCGCTGACCGTGAAGAAACACCTGCGCGCGCAGACCATCGCCCTGCAGAATCGCCTGCCGTGCATCTACCTGGTCGACTCCGGCGGCGCCAACCTGCCACGCCAGGACGAAGTGTTCCCGGATCGTGAGCACTTCGGACGGATCTTCTTCAACCAGGCCAACATGAGCGCCCTGGGCATTGCGCAGATCGCCGTGGTGATGGGCTCGTGCACCGCAGGTGGCGCCTATGTGCCGGCGATGGCCGACGAAGCGATCATGGTGCGCCAGCAGGCGACCATCTTCCTCGCCGGCCCGCCGCTGGTGAAGGCCGCCACCGGCGAGGTGGTGAGCGCCGAAGACCTGGGCGGCGCCGATGTGCATTGCCGCACCAGCGGCGTGGCCGACCACTATGCCGACAACGACGAGCATGCCCTGGCGATCGCCCGGCGCAGCGTGGCCAACCTCAACTGGCACAAACTCGGGCGCCTGCAATGCCAGGCACCGATCGCACCGCTGTACGACGCCCAGGAGCTGTACGGCGTGGTGCCGGCCGATGCCAAGCAACCGTTCGATGTGCGCGAGATCATCGCGCGCCTGGTCGATGGCTCCGTGTTCGATGAATTCAAGGCCCTGTTCGGCACCACCCTGGTGTGCGGTTTCGCCCACCTGCACGGCTACCCGGTAGCGATCCTGGCCAACAACGGCATCCTCTTTGCCGAGGCTGCGCAAAAAGGCGCGCACTTCATCGAACTGGCCTGCCAACGCGGCATCCCGCTGTTGTTCCTGCAGAACATCACGGGCTTCATGGTCGGCAAGAAATACGAGGAAGGCGGTATCGCCAAGCACGGCGCCAAGCTGGTGACCGCAGTGGCCTGCGCCCAGGTGCCGAAGTTCACGGTGATCATCGGCGGCAGCTTCGGTGCTGGCAACTACGGCATGTGCGGGCGCGCCTACGATCCGCGCTTCCTGTGGATGTGGCCTAACGCGCGAATTGGCGTGATGGGTGCCGAACAGGCCGCCGGCGTGCTGGCCCAGGTCAAGCGCGAGCAGAGCGAGCGCAGTGGCGAGGTGTTCAGCGCCGAGGACGAAAAGCAGCTCAAGCAGCCGATCCTCGACCAGTACGAGCGCCAGGGCCACCCCTACTATTCCAGCGCCCGGCTGTGGGATGACGGCGTCATCGACCCGGCGCAAACCCGTGAAGTGCTGGGCCTTGCCTTGTCCGCCGCGCTGAACGCCCCGATCGAACAGAGCCGCTTCGGCATTTTCCGGATGTGACCCATGAGCGATTTTGCCACCCTCGAAGTGATAAAGGACCCTCGCGGCTTCGCCACCCTGTGGCTGAGCCGGGAAGACAAGAACAACGCCTTCAACGCCCAGATGATTCGCGAGCTGATCGTTGCCATCGACCAACTGGGCGAAGACAGCCGCCTGCGCTTCGTGCTGCTGCGTGGCCGTGGCCGGCACTTCAGCGCCGGTGCTGACCTGGCCTGGATGCAGCAGTCGGCGCAGTTGGACTTCAATACCAACCTGGACGACGCCCATGAACTGGGCGAGCTGATGTACGCGCTGCATCGCCTCAAGGCGCCGACCCTGGCCGTGGTCCAGGGCGCCGCATTCGGTGGTGCGCTGGGCCTGATCAGTTGCTGCGACATGGCCATCGGCGCTGAAGATGCACAGCTGTGTCTGTCGGAGGTCCGCATCGGCCTGGCACCGGCAGTGATCAGCCCGTTCGTGGTCAAGGCCATCGGTGAGCGTGCCGCTCGCCGCTATGCCCTGACCGCCGAGCGCTTCAGTGGTGCGCGCGCCCGCGAGCTGGGCCTGCTGGCCGAGGTGTACCCTGCCAGCGAACTGGACACCCAGGTCCAGGCCTGGATCGACAACCTGCTGCTCAACAGCCCTCAGGCCCTGCGCGCCACCAAGGACCTGCTGCGCGAGGTGGACGATGGCGAACTGAGCCCTGCCCTGCGCCGCTACACCGAGAACACCATCGCCCGCATTCGTGTCAGCCCCGAAGGCCAGGAGGGCCTGAGCGCCTTCCTGGAAAAACGCCGCCCCGCCTGGCAGCCCGTCGACAAGGAACCTCGCCCATGAGCCACCCCCCGCTGACCACCCTGCTGGTCGCCAACCGCGGCGAGATCGCCTGTCGGGTGATGCGCACCGCCAAGGCCATGGGCCTGACCACCGTCGCAGTGCACAGCGCCACCGACCGTGACGCCCGGCACAGCCGCGAAGCCGATATCTGCGTCGACCTGGGCGGCACCAAGGCCGCCGACAGCTACCTGGTGATCGACAAGCTGATCGCTGCAGCCAAGGCCAGTGGCGCACAGGCGATCCATCCCGGCTACGGCTTTCTTTCCGAGAACGCAGGCTTTGCCCGCGCCATCGAGCAGGCCGGGCTGATCTTCCTCGGCCCACCGGCCAGCGCCATCGATGCCATGGGCAGCAAGTCGGCGGCCAAGGCCCTGATGGAAGCCGCCGGGGTGCCGCTGGTGCCCGGCTATCACGGTGACGCCCAGGACCTGGAGACCTTCCGCGCCGCTGCCGAACGCATTGGTTATCCGGTGCTGCTCAAGGCCAGTGCCGGGGGTGGCGGCAAGGGCATGAAGGTGGTCGAGCAGGAGAGCGAGCTGGCCGACGCCCTGGCCTCGGCACAACGCGAGGCGCAATCGTCGTTCGGCGATGCGCGAATGTTGGTGGAAAAGTACGTGCTCAAGCCTCGGCACGTGGAAATCCAGGTGTTCGCCGACCAACACGGCCATTGCCTGTACCTCAACGAACGCGACTGCTCGATCCAGCGTCGCCACCAGAAGGTTGTCGAAGAGGCTCCGGCCCCAGGCTTGTCGGCGCAACTGCGCCAAGCCATGGGTGAGGCGGCGGTGCGCGCGGCCCAGGCCATCGGTTATGTCGGCGCTGGCACCGTGGAGTTCCTGCTCGATGCCCGCGGCGAGTTCTTCTTCATGGAAATGAACACCCGCCTGCAGGTCGAACACCCGGTCACCGAGGCGATCACCGGGCTGGACCTGGTGGCCTGGCAGATCCGTGTCGCTTGCGGCGAGGCCTTGCCGATCACTCAGGAGCAGGTGCCGCTGGTTGGCCATGCCATCGAGGTGCGGCTGTATGCGGAAGATCCGGCCAATGACTTCCTGCCGGCCACCGGCACCCTGGCGCTGTACCGCGAATCGGCGCCAGGCGAAGGGCGCCGGGTCGACAGCGGGGTCAGCGAGGGCGATGTGATCTCGCCGTTCTACGACCCGATGCTGGGCAAGCTGATCGCCTGGGGACAGGATCGCGAACAGGCGCGCTTGCGACTACTGGCCATGCTCGACGAGTTCGCCATCGGCGGCTTGAAAACCAACATCGCCTTCCTGCGGCGCATCCTCGCCCATCCGGCCTTCGCGGCCGCCGAACTGGATACCGGCTTCATTGGCCGTCATCACGAAGTGCTGCTGCCCGCCACCGGCGAGCGTCCGGCGCTGTTCTGGCAAGCCGCTGCCGAAGCCTGGCTGCAGAGCGGCTCGCCACGACGTCGCACAGACGACGGCAACTCGCCCTGGGCCCGCTGCGATGGCTTGCGCCTGGGCCTGCCAGCCCGCAGCAGCCTGCATCTGTCATGCGAGGGTCAGGACCAGGCCGTGGCGCTGCAGAACAGCGCGCCCTCAGCGTTCCAACTGCTCGGCGAGCAACTGGTGCAGGACCAGGATGGCCTGCGGCGGCGCTACCTGGCCATTCGTCGCGAGGGCGTGCTGTACCTGCAATGGGCGGGCGAACTGCACGCAGTCACGGCGTTCGATCCGATTGCCGCCGCCGAGGCCAGCCATGGCCATCAGGGGGGGCTGGGCGCGCCCATGAACGGCAGCATCGTGCGCGTGCTGGTCGAAGCGGGTCAGGCAGTGGAAGCCGGAACAGCGCTGGTGGTGCTGGAGGCGATGAAGATGGAGCACAGTATTCGTGCACCGCAGGCGGGGATCGTGAAGGCGCTGTTCTGCCAGGAAGGCGACATGGTCAGCGAAGGGACGGTGCTGGTGGAACTGGAAGAGAGCTGAGGGGCCTGCAGGAGCGGCCATGTGCCGCTCCTGCAGGGATTGCCCTGGTTTTCAGCGCCTGGATGAAGACTAGCCGCACCACATGGCCGGGCGGGCTCAATGCCGCCCGTGCGACCTCACCACCACGCCCAGCACTTCGAAATCCTCGCCGCACAGCAGCTTCGGGTAGGTCGGGTTCAACGGTTTGAGATACCGCTGCCCGCCATCCTCGACCAACTGCCGGAACATCGCCGAGGTGCCCTTCTGCCGGGCGATCACCAGTTTGCCTGGCGCCGCCGGCACCCCAGGATCCACCAGCACCAGCGTTTGCTCGGGCACGCTGGGGCCGGTGGCGGCGCTCATCAGGTCGCCTTCGACCGGCAACCAGAATGCCTTGCCCAGCGCCGGGTAGTCGGTCTGCTCATAGACGATGCACCCCTCGGGCCACGGCCCCTCCAGCTCGGTCCAGGCCAGCACCGGATAGCGGAAGCACATGATGTACTGCAGCAGGTCGTCGTCATCCCCGCCTGCCTCGGCGGCGTAGGCGCCATTGGGCTCGGCCAGTTGGTCGATGCGTACCATGCGCAGCGAAACATGCAGGTGCGCCATCCCCAGGGCCTGCAGGACCTGGTTCATCATGCCCACCTTCGGCTGACGGGTGCCACGCAGCCAATGGCCGACACCGCCCTGGGTCACCCCAACACGTTCGGCGAGTTGTTCCTGCGAAAGCCCCAGCTCCCGCATCCTTTGCTTGACCAGCGCGATCCATTTTTCCATCGCCCGCACGATACGGACTGCCCATCAGCGCTCAATACACATATTGTATTATTAATCTGATAGTCATTAGTACTTTTCGTATTAGTATTCGAGTGTACTGATTTCCCTATCACGCTCAACAGGTAACAGGATGAAACCGATGACACATCCAGAAAAGGATTTGGACGGCGAAGCGGCGCGTCGCGCGCTCGACTACTACCTCAACCCAACACCACCGCACACCAGCATCGACAGCGTGCCCTGGCGGCTGCGCGACGAGGTCTCCCCCGAGCAAGCCAACGCGCACGCCTTGGCCTTGTTGCGCTGCGCAGCCGCCACGGCACAGCAAACCGGCAGCCATCAACAGGGCACGACCCGAGAGGTGCTGTTCGCACTGATGCATATGGTGAACATGGCCCGCGCGATGCTGGAGCAACGGCAAGCGCCACAGGGGCTATGAGAGACGGGAGTACGTGATGGCCGGGTAACGAACATTGCCCGGTTGCCGGACAGAGGAAGTGCACAAGAAATTATTTTTCTGGAGGACAGAAAAATCATTTGACTTGCAAATGATAACGATTATTATTGCACTCAGCAGGTCGCGAGACCCGCTGGATAACCTGGAGCCCTCAGGTCGGGCGCTCAGATTATCTCCTCATCAGGCTAATCACGGTTTTTGACCCGGCTTTTTGCCGGGTCATTTTTTTTTGGCTCTTCAGGCTAATGAAGAAGGGTTACCGCGTTGAATGGCCGCGATGATAGCAAAGGTGTGTCAATTCGTGAATGCGTGTTACAGCGTTTTGCGCAAACAGCACTTGAGAATCAATCTCGTTAAGATTAAGCTGCCTACGCATCAGGGAGGATGCCCCCTCTCCCCCTCTTCTCGCGCAAGGAGCCGTCCATGACCCGTCTGCTGCTGCCCCTCGAGCATGGCCCGCAAGTCGCCCGCCCGCCTACCGAAGACACGTTGCTGCATGGTCTCAGGCGCTTGCCACGCCGGGTTCAGCAGGTATTTCTGCTCAATCGCCTCGACCAGCTCGGCATTGCCGACATTGCTGCCCGCCTCGACCTGCCCCTGCTGACCATCGAACGCCATCTCTTCCAGGCACTGCAAAGCGCATTGCCACGTGGCGACCGCCTGGCCAGCATTGCCGGCCAATGGTACGTGCGCCTGCAAAGCCCGGAGGCGACAACCTGCGAGCGCATCGATTTCCGCCGTTGGCTGGATGCCGCGCCGCAGCACCTGCAGGCCTTTGAGCAGATCGAACTGTGCTGGCGCAGCCTGCTGGCTCCAGCTCGCCAGTTGGGCCAGGATGGCGGGTATCGCAATGGCCGTGCCGCGTTATCGCTGGGCGGGTGTTCGATTGCCGTAGGCCTGGGCGTTGCCGCATTGATCGCCCTCGGGCTGCTCGCCTGACACGCAGGCGCCGCCCTCGCGCGGGAGCTTGTCGCGTAAAGGGGCCAGCAAAGACACCCCACCTGTCGTTGAGCTACAGTAGCGTCACAACAAAGCCACAGGAGTCTGGCAATGACCGTGACGCTGTCCCCACTGCAGATCGACTGCGATTTCGATTCCGGCAATATCCAGGTACTGGATGCCAGTGACCCGCGCCAGGTGCGCCTGGCCATCCGCCCCGACACCCACAGCGGCCACTTCCAGTGGTTCCATTTCAAGGTGAGCGGCCTGACGGTCGGCCAGACCCACCGCTTCAGCCTCGACAACGCCCATGAGTCCTCCTACAAGAACGCCTGGGACGGCTACCACGCCGTGGCGTCGTACGACCAGCAGAACTGGTTCCGCGTACCCAGCAGCTTCGACGGCAAGGCCCTCGCGTTCGATTTCACGGCCAAACAGCCACAGGCTTGGTTCGCCTATTTCGAACCCTACCCACGCGCGCGCCACAACCAGCTCATCGAGCGGGCCCGGCATATTCCCGGCGTCACGCTGCTGGCCAGCGGTCGTAGCGTGCAGGGCCGCGACATCCCGCTGCTGCGTGCCGGTGATGGCGCCGACGGCAAGCGCAAACTGTGGATCATCGCCCAGCAGCACCCCGGTGAACACATGGCCGAGTGGTTCATGGAAGGCGTGATCGACTGCCTTGAGAGCAACGATGCAACGGTCCAGCGCCTGCTTGCCCAAGCCGACCTGTACCTGATCCCCAACATGAACCCTGACGGCGCCTTCCTCGGCCATCTGCGCACCAACTTCAAGGGCAAGGACCTCAATCGTGCCTGGCAGGACGCCAGTGTCGAGCTCAGCCCGGAGGTGTTCTTCGCCCAGAGCCAGATGAAGCAGTACGGCGTGGATGCCTTCGTCGACGCCCATGGCGACGAGGAAATCCCCCATGTATTCACCGCGGCCTGCGAAGGCAACCCGGGCTACACACCACGCATCGCCAAACTGGAGGAGCAGTTTCGTAGCACCCTGTGCAGCGTGACCAAAGACTTCCAGACCGTCCACGGCTACACCCGCGACCAGCCTGGCCAAGCGAACATGACGCTGGCCTGCAATGCGGTCGGGCAGGCCTACGACTGCCTGTCGCTGACCTTGGAAATGCCGTTCAAGGACCACGACGACAACCCCGACGCCAAGTGCGGCTGGTCGGGCGCGCGCTCCAAGAAGTTGGCAGGCGCAGTGCTGGAAACGTTGGAAAAGATGGTCAAGGAGTTGCGCTGATCCGCAAGACAGCGGCCCATTGATCCGCTCAGAACTGCACGTCGAGAATCACGCTGTCGGTGTAGGTCGCTGCAGGCGGCGTCGCCTGATCGGTGTAGACCTTGGCGTTGTAGTTGAACACCTGGCTGCCGGTGCCCGTGCCGGCACCGGGGTTCACGTTGGCGTCGCTGCTCGCGCGCCGGGCCGCGCCCACCGATCCCCAGCGCACGGTGCCAGCGCTCTTGAAGATGTCGTAGGCCAGGTAGTTGTTGGCCGTAGACTTCATCCGCCGACGCCCACCCGACACGTTCTGCCCATCGTCCAGCCCGACCGTGTAGTTGCTGCCCTTGGTACAGGCGATGTTGATGCTCTGGTTCACCGTCGCAAACCCGGCCACCACCGGCGCACTGGCAAAACTGATATTGGGGGTGGTGATCTGGCAATCGTTGCTGACGGTCAGCGTCACTGTCAGGGTCTGCGTACCGCTGCCGATATCCCGTCCCAGGCAGATACCGCCCAGGCCGATGCCTGAGCAATAGTTCCAGTCCCAGAAGATCGACAGGGTCTCGGTGTAGACCCCGGCCGCAACATTGGCCCCCACCACGGTGCGCAGGTACAGCGGCACCGACTTGGGCGAGGTGCCGTTGAGCAGCCCCAGGGCGTCGATGATGCCGTTGGGGACGAAATCGAAACGCGTGCCGCGACTGATCGGAAAGTTGGTGGTGTTGTTGGCGTAGATCGTATAGGGGATGACATCGCCAGTCGGGCCGACCATGCCCGTGCTGGTGGAGGTGATGGTGGCGTAGAAATGGTCGTTGCTGGTCAACAGCGACAACAGTGAGCCGGTGCAGGACAGCCCGGCATTGGTGGTCGAAGCCGGTTGCACCGTGGTGCGCACCAGCGTCGAATTGATCGTGCCGAAGGACGCAGGCACCGTGGCCCCCACCGAACAGGCCGACCACGCCTGAGCGCAACCGGCACACAGGCCGAGCCCCAGCACCACCCTGCCCAGGGCATTCATCGGCACACCAGAGGGCCGATCAGCGGAATCGCCCCTTCCCCTTCAGGCAGGTCGAATTCGACCTGGCACTGGCCGCCATCAGCGACTTCGACCTGCAGGCGATTGTGCGCCGACAGGTTCTCCAGGTAGACCAGGCCATCCCACCCCACCACGGCCTCGCTGCCGCCCTGGATGCCCCTCACCCGGCTGCCCAGCTTGAGCTCCTGCTGGTTGGCATCGACCAGCACGATGCTTGCTGCCAGCACCCGCTTGAGCGGGAACTCCAAAAGATAGCCACTGCCCCGACGCACCGCGACGCGTTGTTCGACCGTCGAAGCCATCACATCGGCGGGCAGCTCCATTGGATCGATCTCGTACTTGCCACGGTAGTAACCGCTGCTGTACGGCACCAGCAGGTGGCCATTGCCGTCGGTGCGACCGACCAACTGGTTCTCGTAGCGCACCGGCACATCGGCGTAGCCACTGGTGCTGACAACCACGAACGCATCATCGATACGGTTGGCGGCGAACATGCCCGAGTCCATCAGCACCAGCGAACCGCTGGCATCGGCCCAGCGGGTCATCTCCTCGCTGCTGCCATAGACCCCCGCCTGCAGCTGCACGGACTGCAGGCGCCAGGTCACATCGGCCTGCCGATAGGCGCCTCGATCCCCCCCATTGGCGTAGCCAAGGTTGTAACCCACACCGCCACCCACTGGCACTGCGCGGCTGTAGTTGACGCGCTGCAGGTCCTGGCCGTCCTTGCTGCGCTCGGCGCTGAAGGCCAGGGTGCCATGGGTATCGAACGGGACCACCAGTTGTGCCTGCACCGCCCACTGACTGTCACCGACATCGCGGTTGGCCGACAGGTACAGGCTGCTGTTGCGCCACAACGGCTTGCTCCAGCTCAGGTTGATCAGCCGCGTGCGCGAGCCATCCCCCGCGCGCACGTCGAAATAGCCAGCACCGACGCTGCCGTAGCGATCCAGGTTCAGGCTTACGGTCGCCTGCTCGCTGCGCGTGCTCAGGCGGGTATAGGGATTGTCGACCAGCGTCAGGTCGGCATAATCGCCATGGCGCTCGATCCGCTGGTAGTTGAAGCCGATACGTCGGCTGTTGTACTGGTAACCCAAGGCCACCTGCTGCCCTGTGTCGCCCTCGAAACGGCTCTGCGCCACGGCGGCGTTGAGCACACCGAAGGTTCCCAGGCGCAGGTTGCCACCCAGGCCACCGAGCATCATCGACTCGGCCGTTTCGGCGTGGGTTTCGAGGGTGAAGTAATCGGACACACCATGGCGCAAGCTCGCCGATGCCACTGCGGGCCCGTAGCCGAAGTCCTTCACGGCATAGTCACGGCGAAGGCTACCGGCAGCCACCGAAAAGTCCGACAGCCCCTCGGCCAGCAAGCTGCTGGTCACGTAGAACGGCAAGGTCGTCGAGATCTGGCGCCCGAGCGCATCGGTGGTCACCACCACGGCTTCACCGGCACCGTTGATGAACGGCACGTTGGTGAGTGTGTAGGGCCCCGGTTGCAGATCGGTGGTGCTGGTCTTGTAACCATTGATGAACAGATCCAGCGACGTGGGTACCGCCGCCTCTCCGGCAAAGGCCGGCAGCGGATAGGTGACCAGGTCCGGGCGTGCGGCAAAGTCTCGGGAAACCTGCAAGCCGCCCACCCGCACCGAGCTGCTCCAGGGCAAGGCGCTGGTGACCAGATCGCCTGCCTCGTAGGTCAACAGGCGCTGCTCGTCGGTGAAACGCCAGGTGGTGTCGTAGCGCAGAAAGCCTTCGCGGCTCTGATTCCGGGGGGCACCGTTGAATGACTCACGCCACTGCCCGGTGGTGGAGAAGGTGCCCCAACTGTCGAACACCCGCAGCTCGTTCCAGGCGGCGAGATAGGTGCCGGCATCATCGGTGTCGTTCAGGTACAGGTCATAGTTGAGCAAAGCGCCGAAACTACTGCGCGCATCGCTGGCCGGATACAGGTTGCGTCCACCGAACTGCTGGTCGGGCAGCCACGCCGGCGGCACCTGCAGCAGCAGGCGCTGGTTTGGGCTGTCGTAGTCCACATGCAGGCCGACGATGCTTTCCAGCGCCACCTCCCCCTGAGGATCGCCCGGCACCAGGATGCCCGCCGCACGCAGCGCATCGCTGGCCAGGTACAGTCGCCCGGCACGCTGCTGCACCGGCACCAGCTCAGCCTTGGGCACCTGATTCACCAGCAGGTCCAGGTACAGGGTGGCATCGGCAATCGCGGTGCTTTCTGTCGGGGGTGGCGGCAGATCGGCGGCCACGCCCAGCACCGGCCCCAGCATCGCCAGGCCCAGCCACCACCGGCGCGTCGCCCGCCGCCAGCCACTCACACACGGTTTCCAACCATCGGCGGGTCCTCCCTGGCCCCTCCACTACCCGCGTTTGCAGGTCACTGCCCTTGGCGGATGGCCTGAGCCACCTCCTGGCCATTGACCCGTCCCTTGAGCACGCTGCTCGCGCCCAGTTCGGTCGGTGCCGGCCAGCGCATGCTGGCCCCCGGCAGCACATAACCCAGCAGCCCCTCGACCAGCGGCTTCTGCTGGCCCCCTTGCTGCAGCACCACATCGGTGAGGCGCGCATGCACCGGCCCGGTATTGCGCAGCTCGATATACGGCTTGCCCTGTACCGTCACTGCACGCCAGCTCAATTGAGGCTTGCCGACACCTTCGGCGCTGCGCTTGCCCTCCGGGTCGGGCTTGCCCCACAGGCCTTCGCCATACACGAACAGCGGCACCGAATAGCGCATCTGCAGGCGAATGGCTGCCTTCGGCCCTTCGGTGCTGGCATCGGCCGGTGTTGGCGAGGGGATCTCGTCGATGATGATCCGGTAGGCTTGCTCCTGGCCCACCGGCGAGCTGCCGGTGCGGGTCAGCCGGATCAGTTGCTTCTGACCTGGCGGGATATTGGCCACAGGGGGGCTGCCGATGATCTCGCGCTGCGCCTGGAACTGCTCCTGATAATCGCCCTGGCGCCAGGCGAACACCCGCACCTGCAGGCTGGCCGGCGCGCTACCGCGGTTCTCCAGCCATAGCGCGCCGGCCTTCTGGTCGGCCTCGAGCACCGGATCGATCGGCCAGATCAGCACCGACGTCGCGGCTGCCACCGGCAGGCTGGCCAGCAGCAATGCCCCGATGATGATGTTCCGCGCCGTGTTCGCGCCTGCCCCCATGCCGCTCTCCTCTGTCTTATCGATAGCCGTGCCTGGACGTGCGGATCAGCATCACCAGGTCACTGTCACTTGCACTACATCGGTGTAGGTCCCCGCCGGCACATTGCCGGGCAACTGGGTGCGGCCATACACCGGCAACTTGATCGCCGTCGGATCGCTATAGCTCACCGGCACGCTGGTGCCGATGGTCAGGGCCTGGCTCAACGCCGCATCGCGAAACAGCTGGTAGGCCACCAACTGCGTGCCGCCACTGCGCTTGAGATTGCGCGTGCCGCTGGCACTGTTCTGCCCGCCATCGAGGCTCATGCCAAGGGTCACGCCCGGCGTACATTGAAAGGTCACCGTGGTGCCGCCCAGCGCGGTGCTCAGGGTGGCGGTGGACAGCGCCGACTGGGTGCCGAAATCGAGTACGCCGTAGGCGCTCACGCCGCCGACCACCAGGCAGCCTGCGGTGATCTGCGCGCTGACCTGGAAGGTACTGGTGGTCGCTGCCGTCGAGGGCGACGTCCACACCAGCCACAAGCCAGCCAGCAGTGCGTGGGGCCAACCGCGCATGGGTCAGAAGGTCAGCTCGACCGCGACCGTGTCGGTGTACACCCCGGCCGGCAGGCCCGCCTTGCCACGCGCCTGGCCGTAGAGGTTGACGGTCTGGGCGACACCGGTGCTGGTCGGCAGCGTGATGGTGCCGTCGATGGCCAGCAGTTGAGTACGACCGGTATCGGTGTAGAAGTCGTACGGTACGAAGTTGCCAGCGCCGTCGGCCAGCGCGCGCGTCCCGCCGCTGGATGCACCGTCGTGGGCACCGGCCCGCACCCGGATCGCCGGCACCGTGCCAGCCGAGCAGAGAATGCTCATGGCCCCGCCGCCGCCACCGAGCACCTGGCCATTGGCAGTGGTGAACAGAGCATCCTGGGTGCCGAAGTTCAGGCTACCGAAATTGAGCCCGGAGGTGCCGGCGCTGCCATTGACCTGGCAGGCCGAGATCAACGTCAAGGTCGAGTTGATCGTCCCGGTCACGGTGGCCGCCTGGGCCTGGGCCGCCAGGGCAAGACCCAGGGCGGTTAGGATGCAGCGAATCGATGTGCTTGCCATGGGAATCTCCTTGCGTGTTACCAGTCCAGGGTTACTCGAAGGGTGTCGCGGTACAGCCCGGCCGGCAGCGCGCGCGGCTGCGCGACCACCACGCCGTAGATCGGGACGGGCACCTGCTCGGTGCCTTGAATGGTGAAGGTGCGCGCCTGGCCGATGCCGTATCGGGTGTTGCCGCCCGGGTCGATAGCCAGCTGGTAAGGGATGAGCACGCGCCCGTTGCTCAGTTGTCGCACACTCCCTGCGCCATTGCGTCCTTCGTCGATGCGCACGCTGAAAGCGCGCACCTGAGGCGTGCAACTGATCTGCAGGCTGCCCTGCCCGCCCGCATCATCCACGCGGGTGCGCAGCGGACCATCCCAGCTCGGGGCCTGCGAGCCAAAGTCCATCAGCCCGGGATTGGCGAGGGTCGCCGGTTGCTGGTCGCTGCTGATCTGGCAGGCAGAGCTGATCACCAGGCGCGCCTGGATGAATCCCGTGGTGCTGCCATGCACCGAGGCACCGGGCAGCAGCAATGGGCCGAGGGCCAACAGCAGCAAAGAAGTACGGTTCATGTCGGCGCGTCCTTGCGCATGTGGGTCCGCTCCCTACCAGGTGACCGTGACTTTGACCAGGTCGGTGTACAGCCCGGCTTTCGGTACCCAGGCCAGTCGATCGATGCGCGCGTACAAGGGCAGCTCCACCGAACCGCTGTCCGGCACCCGCGCCGATTGTGCGACGTCCACGGCCAGTGGCTCACGCCAGGCAGCGTCGCGATAGAGGCGATAGGGAATGGGGCGCGCCTGCCGATCAGCGTCGCCCAGATAACGCAACTCGCCCACGCCGCCATGCTGGCCGCCATCGACCTTGACTTGATACGGCGTATCGGGATTACACTCCAGGCGAGGCGGGCGTTGGGCAAGCAGTATGCCGCTCAGTGGCGCATCAGGGCCGTCCAGGCGCGCGGCACTGCCCAGGTCGATTCGACCCAGGGCCTGTGCACCCGCGTCGCGCGGTTGGTTCACCAGCATGCAGCCTCGCTGCACCTGGACCCGCACTTCGACGAGAAAATCCGCCGCTACGGCACCACCACTCAACAACAGGCCCAACAGCGAGGCCAGCAAGCGCTCCGTCACCGAATCTCCCTTCCAGTGTTCCCTGTGCTGTCTTGAGCGTAGCAGTAGGATTGGATCCTGCTAGCACGCGGGATTTTTCCAGGATTGGCAGCCCTCGGCTAAGCCTTGCCCTAGGGCCTGCAACGGGAAACTTATACAAATTTCCAGCGTCACATAGAACCTCCCCGAGCAATAGCCCTCAAATGGCCATGACCCCGGCGAACATGCTGACTTTCTGATACCTTGCACAGTACACACTTTGTGCCAGACGCCTATGGCCACCGCTTGCGGCCACGACGGGAGAGCTTTTCTTGACCACCGCCCAGAACGCCTTCGATCAAGCCGTGGAACGCTGCGCCCAGGAGCCCATCCAGATTCCAGGCAGCATCCGGCCCCACGGCTTTCTGCTGGTACTCGACGAACAGGATCTGCGCATCCTGCAGGGCAGCGAGAACGCCGAGCGCTGGCTTGGCATCCCCACCCCGGCACTGATCGGCTGCACCCTGCCCGAGCTGATGGATCAAGGCTTCAATGCCCGTCGCCAGTTTGCGCGCCTGCCCCAGGACGAAATCTTTCCCTTCCACATCGGCGACGTGAAACTGCGTGAAGGTGCGCCCTGCGCCGAGCATCTGCGCCTGCTGGTACACCGCCACGACCAGGTATTGATCGCCGAATTCGAGCCCTGTCGCCCGGCCGACTCCCTGAGTGAACACGACGACTACTATCCTCTGGTGCGCGCCTTCGTCAGCAGCCTGCACCAGGCCACGAGCATCGAGGAACTGCTCCAGCAGTCGGTGCTGCAGATCAAGCGCATCACCGGTTTCGGTCGGGTCAAGGCGTATCGCTTCGATGCCGAGGGCAACGGCCAGGTACTCGCCGAAGCTGCCGACCCCGGCTATCCAAGCTACCTGGGGCTGTGCTTTCCGGCCTCGGACATTCCGCGCCAGGCTCGCGAGCTGTACAGGATCAACCGTATCCGCCTGATCGAGGATGCCAACTACCAGGCCTCGCCCTTGATTCCCAGCCACAACCCTCGCACCGGCAAGCCGCTGGACATGAGCTTCGCGGCGCTGCGCAGCGTCTCGCCCGTGCACCTGCAATACATGCGTAACATGGGCACGCTGGCGTCGATGTCGTTGTCGATCATGGTCGATGGCCAGCTCTGGGGCCTGGTGTCCTGCCACCACCAACAGCCGCGTGCCCTGGATTTTCGCACCCGCGCCGCCTGCGAACTGCTGGGCAGCGTGCTGTCGCTGCAGATCGAGTCCCACGAGGCACACAGCGCAACCCGCACCCTGCTCGACTTGCGCCAGCGTATCGTCCACATGCTGTCAGCCATGGCCGACTACGACAGCGTCAGCGAAGGGCTGCTCAGCCTGCCCGACGTGCTGCTGGATTTCGTCGGCGCCAGCGGTGCCGCGATCATCAGCGCCGAACGTTGCGACCTGATCGGCAACGCACCGCCCGAAACATTGGTCAATGAACTGGTGCAATGGCTGTCCAGCCGCGGGGACGATGGCGTGTTCAGCAGCGACAACCTGGGCCGCGACATCCCTGAGCTGCCGGCATTGGCCGAACATGCGGGGGGGCTGTTGGCGGTGGCCATCTCCCAGATCCATTCGCACTATTTGCTGTGGTTCCGTCCCGAGCAGGTGCGCACGGTCAACTGGGCTGGCCAACCGCTCAAGGAGGTCAGCGCCCAGGGCAGCCTCAGCCCACGACACAGTTTCGACAGTTGGCAGGAAGAGGTCAGCGGCTTCTGCGCCGCCTGGAACCCGTTGGTCATCGATGGCGTGGCCGAGCTGCGCACCGCCGTGCTGGGCATCGTGCTGCGCAAGGCCGAGGAACTGGCGCAACTGAGCGGTGAACTGCAGCGCTCGAACAAGGAACTCGAGGCCTTCTCCTACAGCGTCTCCCACGATCTGCGCGCCCCACTGCGGCACATTGCCGGCTACTCCGAACTGCTCAGCGAGGTCGAGGGCGAAGGTCTGTCCGAACGCGGCCAGCGTTTCCTCAAGCACATCGGCGAGGCCGCGCATTTCGCCGGCACACTGGTGGACAACCTGCTCAATTTCTCGCAGATGGGCCGCTCGGCCCTGCGTCTTTCGGATGTCGACCTCAATGCGCTGGTCGACAACATCCGCCTGGAATTCGCCCCGGATTACAGCGGCCGCGAGATTGTCTGGGAGATCGCGCGCCTGCCAAAGGTGATCGCCGATCCTGCCTTCATCAACCTGGTGCTGCAGAACCTGATCGCCAATGCGATCAAATACACCCGCGGGCGCGAGCCTGCACGCATCGAGATCGGTGCACACGAGCACGCAGACCGGATCGAGGTCTTCGTGCGCGACAATGGCGTGGGCTTCGACATGACCTACGCCAGCAAGCTGTTCGGCGTCTTCCAGCGCCTGCACCGCATGGAAGACTTCGAAGGCACCGGCATCGGGCTGGCCAGCGTGCGCCGCATCATCGAGCGGCACGATGGCGAAGTCTGGGCCGAGGGGGAAGTCGACAAGGGCGCCACCTTCCATTTCGCCCTGCCTGTCATCCGTTGAATACCTGAGGTAACCGTACACATCATGCTCAAACCGATCCTGCTGGTCGAAGACAACCCCCGGGACCTGGAACTGACGCTCCTGGCCCTGGAACGCAGCCAGTTGGCCAACGAAGTCATTGTCCTGCGCGATGGCGCCGATGCCCTCGACTACCTGCTGCGGCGCAACGCCTACGCCGAACGCGACGACGGCAACCCGGCGGTGCTGCTGCTCGACCTCAAGCTGCCCAAGGTCGACGGCCTGGAAGTGCTCAAGGAAGTACGCGCCACGCCAGAGCTGCGCAGCATCCCCACCGTCATGCTGACCTCGTCGCGCGAGGAACCCGACCTGCTGCGCGCCTATGAGCTGGGCGTCAACGCCTACGTGGTCAAGCCGGTGGAGTTCAAGGAGTTCGTTGCCGCCATTTCCGACCTCGGGGTGTTCTGGGCCGTGCTCAACGAACCTCCGCCCGGCTCGCTGCGCCTGAACCGGCGTGGCGGCAACTGAAGGCGTCGACGATGCAAACTACCGCGCTGAAACTGCTGATGGTCGAAGACAGTTCGATGGACGCCGAGCTGAGTCTGTTGCGCCTTGAGCGCAGTGGTTTTCAAGTCCAGTCGCGCCTGGTGTTCGACCATGCCGGAGTCGAACACGCTCTGCTCGAGGGCCGCTACGACCTGATCCTGTGCGACTGCGTCCTGCCCGGCTCCTCCGGCACCGAAGTGCTGGCCATCGCCCAGCGCCTGGCACCAGACGTGCCCTTCATCTTCCTTTCCGGCATCTACGGCGAAGAGCACGCCGTGGAGATGATCCGCCTGGGCGCCACCGACTATGTGTTGAAGAAAAACCTGCCGCTGCTGCCCAAGGCCGTGCGCCGGGCACTGACCGAGGTGCAGGAGCGCCAGCGGCGGCGCCGTGCCGAAGAGGCGCTGGCCGATGTCGAAGCACGTGCACGCATTGCCATCGACGCCGCCGGCATGGGCACCTGGGACTACCGCCCGCAGGAAGACCTGCTGCTCTGGGACGACCGCTGCAAGACCCTGTTCGGCCTGCCGGTCGACACCGAGATGAGCCTGGAGGTGTTCTACGCCGGCATCCATCCCGAGGACCTGCCCCATGTCAGCCAGGCCGTGGAGCTGGCGATGCGGCCGGACAGCGACGGCCACTACCGCGCCGAATTCCGCATTACCGCACCCGGCAACCTGGAACCGCACTGGCTGCTGTCCACCGGACAGACGCAGTTTGTCGATGGCCGCTGCGTGCGCTTTTCCGGCGTGCTGCAGGACATCCACCAGCAACGCCTGGCCACCCAGGCGCTCAAGCAGCTCAATGAAATGCTCGGCGAACGGGTCGAGCGCCGCACCCGCGAGCGCGACCGGGCCTGGGAGCTGTCGCAAGACCTGCTCGCGGTGTTGAACAAAGACCTCACGCCAGTAGCGCTGAACCCGGCCTGGGAAGCGGTACTGGGCATCAGCCGCGAACGCCTGAGCCAGACGTCGCTGCTGCACCTGCTACCCGAAGCCGAGCAGGAAGCCTTTCTCGAAGAACTGGCCGCCCTCGCCCACGGGCGCACCAGCGCCCGTTTCATCGGCCGTATCCAGCATGCCGGCGGGCAGCAGCGCTGGCTGTCCTGGGCGGTGGTCCCGGAAGATACGCTGTTGTACGTGGTCGCCCGCGACATCACCAGCGAGCGCGAAGCGGCGCTGGGGCTGGCCGAGGCCAACAGCCGCCTGCGTGACCAGATCGTCGAGCGCGAGCGCATCGAGGCAGCCCTGCAACAGATGCAACGCCTGGAAGCGGTGGGCCAACTCACCGCGGGCGTGGCCCACGACTTCAACAACCTGCTGACCGTGATTCTCACCGGCGCCAGCTTCGTCGAGCGAGACCTCGACAAAGGCGACCTGGTCAGGGCGCGCAGCCGCCTGAAGCATGTGCGCGAAGCCGGCGAACGCGGGGCCAAGCTTACCTCGCAGTTGTTGGCCTTCTCGCGCCGCCAGCGCCTGGAGCCGGTGCCATTGAACCTCAACCGCACCCTGGGCGGCCTCGAGGAACTGCTGAGTCGCACCCTGGGAGGCAATATCTCGGTGCGCCTGGATCTGGACAGCAGCCTCTGGCAGGCACTGACCGACCCGACCCAGACCGAGATGATCATCCTCAACCTGGCGATCAACGCCCGCGACGCCATGCCGGCCGGCGGCCAGTTGACCCTGTCGACTCGCAACATGCAAATCGATACCCTCGCCCAGCGCCCGGAAGACCCCGAGCCTGGCGAGTACGTGATGCTGTCGATTCGCGACACCGGTTGCGGCATGAGCGAAGAGGTGGTGGCCCGGGTCTTCGAACCCTTCTTCACCACCAAGGATATCGGCAAGGGCTCGGGCCTGGGCCTGGCCCAGGTGTTCGGCTTCGCCAAGCAGTCAGGCGGGGGCGTACGCATCGACACGGCGCCCGGGCTCGGCACCCAGGTCAGCGTCTACCTGCCGGCGGTCAAGCGAACCGACCTCGACGAACCGCAGAATCTCGCACAGTCGCAGGGTACATCGCTCAACGGCCATGACCGAGTGGTGCTGCTGGTGGATGACGATCACCTGGTCCGTGACATGATCGGAGACGTGCTGCGCCTGCATGGCTACCAGGTACGCCAGGCCCACAGTGGCGAACAGGCCCTGGCCTTGCTCGACGAGCGCATCGATCTGCTGCTCTCCGACTTTGCCATGCCCGAGTTCAACGGCGCCCAGTTGGCCCACGCCGCGCGCGAGCGCTACCCTCGCCTGCCCGTGGTGTTTCTCACGGGCTACGCCGAACTGGAAGGGCTGGATTTGCCCGGCAGCCTGGTCATACAGAAGCCCGTGCAAGCCGAGGATCTGACCCGGGCACTGAACGATTTGCTGGGGGACGCGGGATAAGCCAGGATGGCGCGCCGTGCGCGCTTCATCTGACCAGCAGACACAAGAAATCGCCAGGCTGGCTTGCAGGCTGGACGCTTGAGATTGCTTGGAAGTAATGGCAGGGGCGGCTGGATTCGAACCAACGCATGGCAGGATCAAAACCTGCTGCCTTACCGCTTGGCGACGCCCCTGTATCGAATTCACTGACAGCTACGTGTGTTGCTGTGCTGGAATGGGCCGCACTTTACCAACATTCTTTTCGACTGGGAACCCCCGAGTTGAAAAAAATTGCCGGAAAACAGCAAGTTAGTGCCCACGCCCACGAGATGATGCCTTCACACCCGTTGCCAGGGACACTGCTCGCCCCTGAAAGCCTCGGCACCGATAACCATCCGTCGGTTTTTTTCCGCCTCGCTTCAACACATGCGCCTTTGCCCATTCCAAGCAATTAACCACCGCTTGCGCATCACAAGGAGGGCGCCATGCCAGTCTCACACGACCTGTATCAGGACCTGCACTACCCACGCGAAATCGTTCAACAACGGCGTCAGCAGGACAAGACGCTGGACCGCCTGCTGGACGACTACATGGACCTCGACAACCAGGTGCTGGCGGCCGAATCGATTTCGGCGGGCAACTTCATGGATGAAGACCTGCGCCATCTCAAGGAAAAGCGCCTGGCCGTCAAGTTCATGATCGAACGGCAGTTGGAGCGCAAAGCCTGATCGGCACGACCTATCGCGTCATGCGATAACGGCGGCGCACATTCTCGACTGGTCAAACGACGCAGGCTCGCGCAAGCTGCGTCTGCCCTCGTCATTCGGAGATGTCGCCTTGTCCGCCTGGATTCAAAACTCTCTGCGCCACCTCGGCCAGCGCCTGCGTGCCTCGCCCCCGGCCGACGCCACGCTGCTGACGCACTTCCAGGGCAAGGCCCACGAACGCGGTTATACCCTGAGCGAAGGCCAACACCGGGTGATCGAGGCCATGGCCACGCAACTCGCCGCCCTCGACCAAGGCCAGGCGCGCAGCCTGTACCTCCATGGCTCGGTCGGTCGAGGCAAGAGCTGGCTGCTCGACGGGTTCTTCCAGGCCGTGCCGACCACCGCAAAACGCCGCCTGCACTTCCATGATTTCTTCGCCCGCCTGCACGAAGGCATGCACCGCCACCGCGCCCTGGACGATGCACTGGGGGCCACCCTGGATGCATTGCTAGGCGATTGCCAGGTGTTGTGCTTCGACGAATTCCACGTCCATGACATTGGCGATGCAATGCTGCTCACCCGCTTGTTCGGTGCACTGTTCGAGCGTGGTGTGTTCTTGCTGGTAACGTCCAACTACGCTCCTGAAGGGCTGCTGCCCAACCCGCTGTATCACGAGCGCTTCCTGCCGGTGATCCGCCTGATCAATGACCGCATGCAGGTGCTGGAAGTGGGCGGTGAAACCGATTTTCGCAGCCTGCCGGCCAATCGCGAGCAGCAGCGCTTTACCCAAGGGCACTATGTCTGGCCGGCCGACACCACGCAGCGCCAGATCCTTGCCGTGCCTGCCGCCCAGGCCCTCACGCTGGAGGTCAATCGCCGCCCGCTGCGTGCGCTGCACAGCCATGGGCGACAGGTGATGTTCGCCTTCGACGACCTGTGCGAGCAGCCCACTGCGGTCATCGACTATCTGGCCCTGGCCGAACGTTTCGACCAATGGATCATCGATGGCCTGGATGACCTGTCAGCCTGTTCACTGGCCGCGCAGCAGCGCTTCGTCAACCTGATCGATGTGCTGTACGACCAGGACAAGTCGCTGCTGGTGCTGGGCAGGCGCAGCCTGGAGCAAAGCCTGGGCGGGGCGATCAACGACCTGATGCGCACCCGCAGCCGGCTAGGGCAACTGCAGCAGATGGGGCCTGCGGCCTGAGGGGGCGCGCCTGCCGTTGGCAGCACAGCCTTAGCCCACCCGCGGCAAGTCCGCCAGCACGCCCTCTATCTCACCCAGGACCGCCGGGTCATCCAGCGTGGACGGTGCCACGTAGTCCATGCCATCGGCAATCTTGCGCAGCACCGCGCGCAGGATCTTGCCCGACCGCGTCTTGGGCAGGCGCTTGACCAGACGCACTCGATTGAAACAGGCCAGCGCCCCGATCTGCTCGCGTACCCTGGCCACCAGTTCGGCCTGCAACTGCTGCTCGGCAATGCCCTGCCCGTCCTTGAGTACCACCAGCGCCAGCGGCACCTGGCCCTTGATCTCGTCGTGCACGCCGATCACCGCGCATTCGGCCACCGCCGGATGCTGCGCCACCAGGTCCTCCATTTCACCGGTAGACAGCCGATGCCCGGAGACGTTGATCACATCATCGGTGCGCCCCATGATGTAGACGAAGCCGTCATCGTCCAGGTAGCCGCCGTCACCGGTGTGGTAATAGCCCGGATAGCTGTGCAGGTAGGCCTGCAGGTAGCGTGGGTGGTCGCCCCAGAGCGTCTGGCTGCAACCTGGCGGTAACGGCAAGGCGATCACGATGGCGCCCTGCTGGTTCGGCCCCAGGGGTCGCCCCTCATCGTCCAGCACCTGCACGTGATAGCCCGGCACTGCGCGATTGCTCGATCCCGGGCGTGCAGCGCTGCCCTCGAGCCCCACGCACGGCGCGGTCACCGGCCAACCGGTCTCGGTCTGCCACCAGTGATCGTGCACAGGTTTGCCACTGACCCGCTCCAGCCACTGGTGGGTGCTGGAGTCGAGTTTCTCGCCGGCAAGGAACAACTGTCGCAGCGAGCCCAGGTCATGACGGCGGATCAGCTCGCCCTCCGGATCTTCCTTGCGGATCGCACGCATGGCGGTCGGTGCGCAGAACAGTGCATTGACCTTGTACTGTTCGACCACCCGCCAGTACGCCGAGGCATCCGGGGTGCGAATCGGCTTGCCTTCGTAGAACACCGTGGTGCAGCCGCTCATCAGCGGCCCGTAGACGATCAGCGAATGGCCGACCACCCAGCCCACGTCGGAAATCCCCCACCACACATCGCCCGCCTGCATGCCATAGACGTGACGCATGGCGTAGTACAGCGCGACCGCATTGCCGCCATTCTCACGCACGATACCCTTGGGTTTTCCGGTGGTGCCGGAGGTGTACATGATGTACAGCGGGTCGCCTGCGTCCAGCTCGACCGGTGCCACCGGCTCGGCGTCGGCCACCGCCGCCTGCCAATCCAGGTCGCGCCCAGGCTGCAACTGCGCGCGGGCCTGGGGACGTTGCAGCACCAGCACATGCCGGGGTTGGTGCCGGGCCAACTGCAGGGCGCGATCGACCAGCGGTTTGTATTCGATCACCCGGTCGAACTCCAGGCCACAGGACGCGGTGAGCAGCAGGGTCGGACGCGCATCGTCGATACGCAGGGCCAATTCGTTGGCGGCAAAACCGCCGAACACCACCGAGTGCACCGCGCCGATCCGCGCGCAGGCCAGCATGGCCATGGCCGCCTGCGGCACCATGGGCATGTAGATGATCACCCCATCGCCCTTGCCCACGCCGAGCGCGCGCAGCAGACCGGCCAGGCGCGCGACCTCGTCGCGCAACTGAAGGTAGGTGAAGGTCTGCGCGGCGCCGGTCACGGGCGAATCATAGATCAGCGCCAACTGCTCGCCGCGGCCTTGCTCGATCTGATGGTCCAGGGCCAGGTAGCTGCTGTTCAGGCGCCCGTCAGCGAACCAGCGGTGGGTGCCGTCCTGGTTTTCCTGCAGGGTGAGGGTGGGTTTGCGGTGCCAGGCGAGCTCCTCGGCCTGGGCTTGCCAGAAGCTGGCGGGGTCGGTGATGGAATGCGCATAGCTGTGCTGATAGGTCATTGGTTCGCAACCCGGTACTTGTTGTTATTGAAGGGCGAGCCTTGAGTATGGACCGGCATTGCAGCCCTGCCATCGGACTTAAGTCGCAACCCTTGTGCAGATTTGCAATGGCCTGGCGCACCTCTAGAATGGCGGTCTTTCCAAGCCATAAGCGCGCACCATGCACAGCCTCGAAGACCTCAAAGCCGGCCGACTCCAAGGCATCACCCGCCTTGACCTGTGCGAAGGCCTGACCGACTTCCCGCCAGAGATCTTCACCCTCGCCGACACACTCGAGGTGCTCAACCTGACCGGCAACGCCCTGAGCGCCTTGCCCGATGACCTGCACCGACTGACCCGGCTGAAAGTGCTGTTCTGCTCGGATAACCGCTTCACCCACCTGCCCCACGGCATCGGCCGCTGCGCGCGCCTGGAAACCGTGGGATTCAAAAGCAACCGCATCAGCCAGGTCGATGCGCAGGCGCTACCCGCCAGCCTGCGCTCGCTGGTACTGACCGACAACCTGCTCGAAACCCTGCCGCAGCAGATTGGCGACTGCCCCCATCTGCAGAAGCTGATGCTCGCCGGCAACCGCCTGACCGATCTGCCTGCCAGCCTCGCCCGCTGCGAACGCCTGGAACTGCTGCGCGTCGCCAGCAACCGCCTGACGGCCCTGCCCGACTGGCTGCTGCGCATGCCGCGGTTGGCGTGGCTGGCCTATGCCGACAACCCGCTGCCCCAGGCGCTGCGCACGCCCATGGCAGAATCCAGCGGCCAGCGTATCGACTGGGCGGACCTCACACTGGGTGAAGAACTCGGGCGTGGCGCCTCGGGCGTGATTCACCTGGCGCATTGGCCCGCCCAGCAGGCGTCGGTGGCGGTCAAGCTGTACAAAGGCGAGATCACCAGCGATGGCTCGCCCCTGGCAGAGATGAGCGCCTGCCTGGCAGCCGGGGACCACCCGCAACTGGTGCGGCTGCTCGGGCGCATCGACAACCACCCTCAGCAACGCCCTGCACTGGTGATGCAACGGATAGACCCAAGCTGGTTCAACCTTGCCGGCCCACCGAGCCTGGACAGTTGCACCCGTGACCGCTACCCGGCAGAGCGCCATTTCAGCCTGAACGCCGTGCAGCATCTGCTGGCCGGTATCGCTTCGGTGGCCGCGCACCTGCATGCACGGGGCCTGAACCACGGCGACCTGTATGCCCACAACATCCTCTGCGCAGCGGACGGTGACTGCCTGCTCGGGGACTTCGGCGCGGCGTCGTTCCACTCGCTGGCTGCAGGCGCGGCTGGCGAGGCCATCGAGCGCCTGGAGGTTCGCGCCTTCGGCATTCTCATCGACGAACTGCTGGACCGCTGCGAAGAAGACGAGACCCGACTGCGCGCCCTGGCCGAGCACTGCCAGCAAGCGGATGTACAGCGACGCCCGGCGTTCGCACAGGTGCTCGAGGCGCTGCACAGGCATTGAGGGTACGCTGGGGCGCCCAGCCCCCCTGGACCATTTACCCGCCCCAATCCAGTGCAAAGCCCCTAGAATGGCTCACTACCCCCACAGCCGAGCACTCAATGGACATCGATCAGGCCCGTACTTTCCTGGAAATCGTGCGCTGCGGCAGCCTGGTGGCCGCCGCCGAGCGCCTGTTCGTCTCACAGACCGCCATTTCGGCGCGGGTGCAGCGCCTGGAACAACAACTCGGCTGTCAGCTGTTCGTGCGCAGCCGCAACGGCGCCAGCTTGACCGGCGACGGCGAGGCCTTCGTCACCTACGCCAACCAACTGGTACAGACCTGGGAAGCGGCACGCCGTGACCTGCCGCTGCCACAAGGCTGCCAGAAGGTGCTGCACCTGGGGGGCGAGGTGAGCCTGGGCAATCCGCTGATGCTCGATTGGGTCAGCGCGCTGCATCGGGCCCTGCCCGACCAGGCGATCCGCAGCGAATTGAGCGAGGGCGAGGCGTTGTTGCGCAAGGTAGAGATGGGCTTGCTGGATGCGGCGCTGGTCTATCAACCGACCTACGGCCCAGGGTTGCAGATCGAACAGTTGATGGAAGAAAAGCTGATTCGCATCCGTCGCGTCGATCTGCCCGAGCCGTACATCTATATCGACTGGGGCGAAGCCTTCCGACGCCAGCACGACGCGGCCCTGCCCCACTGCGCGCGGCCGGCGCTGAGCTTCAACCTAGGCCCCCTGGCGCTGCAGTTCATCCTCGACCAGGGCGGTAGCGGCTATTTCCGTACCCGTGTGGTGCAGGCCTATCTGGATAGTGGCGTGTTGGAGCGCGTGCCACAGGCGCCGGAGTTCACCTACCCGACATTCCTGGTCTATGCCCGCGAGCGTGACAGCGAAGCGCTGCAGCAGGCGCTCGCGGTGCTGCGCCGTCAGGTGGCCGACGGCGCCAGCGACTGGTCACAACGCTGGGACCCGCTGGCCTGAGCGCTGCGTTGCCGCGTTGAGCAGATGACGTTTCAGGCCGGCGATAAGGTCGGTCTGGGTGATCACTCCTACCAGTTGCTCGCCGTCCAGCACCGGCAAGCAATGCAACCCGTGCTCGCTGAGCAGCGGCAGCAGGCGCTCCAATGGATGCTCGCTTCCCACGCTGACCACTTGGCGGCTCATGACCTGTGCCATGCGTGTCGACGGGCGACGGAACAGGCCTCGCCAACTGAAACGCCCCCGTGCCATGGCCGGGCCGACCAGATCGCTGAGGCTGACGATACCGACCAGACGCCCGTGCTCCAGCACCGGAAGCGTCTTCAGGTGATGGCTGGCGAGCATCTTCCAGGCCTGTTCCAGGGTCGTGTCCGGCGAGGCGAACTGTACGTCGCGGGACATCACCGCAGCCGCCGTGATCCCGCCCAGGCTGCGCTGCAGGGCGTGCTGCTCGGTGGCCAGGATGATACGTTCGAGCTCATCGCGGGTGACGTCGACGAACTCGCCCAGCTCCTCCAGTGCCAGATCCAGGTCTTCTCCACTGATGCCGACGCGTGCACTGGGCAGTGGATCATGGGTGTGATGCGGGTCTTTGCGCGGTACTGCGCCCTTGGGGTAACGCACGCCGGTCAGGCGATTGTAGAGCACCGCCACCGCCACCAGGATCAACGCGTTGAGCAGCACCGGCTCGAGCAAATGGTCGCCCATTGCTACCAGCCCAGGGTCAGCCAGCACCACGCTGGCCGCCACGCCGCCGCCCGGAGGATGCAGGCAACGCAACCAGCACATCAACAGCAGCGAGCCCCCCAGGGCCGCTGCGGCTACCCAGAGCTCGCTGCCCAGGCCCTGGCGCATCGCCAGCCCGAGGATCCCGGCCAGGGCATAGCTGCCGAGTACCGGCCAGGGCTGCGCCAGTGGGCCGGAATGCACGGCGAACACCAGTACCGCCGAGGCGGCCAGCGGGCCAAGCAGGTGCAAGGCGATGAAGGGGCCGTAGGCCATGCTGCACAGCCATCCGGCGAGGAACAGGCCCAGCAGCGCGCCGACAGCGGCACGCAGCCATTCCCGTGGAGAAGTATTCAAAGGCGCCGGCAACAGGCGCTGCAGACGGTTTTCAGGACGCGAGGCAGGCATCGAATCAGGTGCAATCGTACTGGGTGATTTAAAAAAGAAAGCCCAGCCGAGAGGGTCTGGGCCCTGCATTACCAAGGCAATGACAATTGGCTCCGTCCGTGGAGAGATGGAAACCGGAGGGTTCCGTGGTGGGGATTGTGCCGAGCGCACCGTTTTGGTGCCAATTCAAAAAAATGCGTCTGGACTGCAATTTTTTTGCAGGATCTGCTCCTTGATCGATCACTCAAGGGCCGCGAAGCCTGTCAGCGCCCCTTGCGTGGTAACTCGATGCTGACGCGCAGCCCGCCCAGCGGGCTCTCGAGCAAGGTGATCCGCCCCTCCCAGGCCTCGACGATATCCCGCACGATCCCCAACCCCAGGCCATGCCCGTCCACCTGCTCGTCGAGCCGCAACCCGCGCTCCAGTACCTGCTCCCGTGCCTCACCGGGAATCCCTGGCCCGTCGTCGTCGACCCATAGCCGGTAACCCTCGGCAGTTGCCTCGATACCCAGGCGCACTTCGCTGTCAGCCCATTTGCAGGCGTTGTCCAGCAGGTTGCCCAGCAGCTCCAGCAAGTCCTCGCGATCCCAGGGCAGCAGCAACCCCGGTGGTACATCACGCGCCAGCAGCAGCCCCTCGCCATGGATCATGCCAAGTGTGCAGAGCAGCCCGGGGAGCTCCGCGTCGCAGTCGAACTGCGCGCCCGGCAAGGCATCACCCGCCAGCCGCGCACGGTTCAATTCGCGGGCCAGGCGCTGCTGGATCTGCTCCAGTTGCTCGCGCAGTTGCGCCTGCACCTCGGGCAGATCGCGCAGGCGTTCGCTCGACGCCAGGCTCAGCAGCACCGCCAGCGGGGTCTTCAGGGCGTGGCCGAGGTTACCCAGTGCATTGCGTGAACGACGCAGGCTGTCTTCAGTGTGCACCAGCAGGTGGTTGACCTGATCCACCAGCGGTTGCAGTTCGCTGGGCACTTGGGCATCGAGCTGGGAGCGCTGCCCCTGTTGCAACTGGGCGATCTGCTGGCGAGCGCGCTCCAGCGGCCGCAGAGAGCGGGTCACGGTGATGCGCTGCAGGATCAGGATCAACAGCAGCGCCAGCACACCCATGCCCAGACCGATCTGCTGCAAGCGCCTGAAACCCTCGCGCACGGGCGAGTAATCCTGAGCGACGCTGATCGAGATATCCTGGCCAAGGCGCCGGTAATCACCGCGATAGGCCAACAGTTGCTGGCCTTCCGGGCCCAGCTCATGGCCATCTTCAAGCCCCGGGCGCGCGAGCTTGGGCATGTCCAGGTCCCACAGCGAGCGGGAGCGCCAGGTGCCCTGGTCGAAATCGATGCGAAAGTAATACCCTGAAAACGGCCGTTGATAGGCCGCCGAGATACGCCGCTCGTCCAGTTGCAGACCGCTGGGGCCCCGGACCAGCGCCACCAGCAGGTTCTCGCTCTCCTTGCGCAACCCGGCTTCGAGATAGCGCTGCAACCCGGCCTCGAACAACCACAGGGTCACCTGCGCCACCGCCACGCCGACCACCACCAGCACGGCCACCAGGCCGAGGCTCAGGCGTGCCTGGATCGACTTCACCCGTTGCTGCTCCCGGCGTAGACATAGCCCTGGCCACGCCGGGTCTCGATGACGCTGCGCCCCAGCTTGCGCCGCAAGTGGTTGACGTGCACCTCGAGCACGTTGGAGTCACGCTCGGTTTCCCCGTCGTAGAGGTGCTCGGCCAGGTGGCTCTTGGACAGGACCTGCTGCGGGTGCAGCATGAAATAGCGCAGCAGGCGAAACTCGGCGGCGGTCAGTTGCACATCCACCCCCTCGCGCACGACGCACTGGCGCCCTTCGTCCAGGTGCAGGCCGGCCGCCTCCAGGCGCGGCTGGTTGGCCAGGCCACGGGCACGGCGCAGCAGGGCCTGGATGCGCAGTTGCAGTTCTTCGGGGTGGAAGGGTTTGGTGAGATAGTCGTCGGCTCCGGCCTTCAGTCCTTCGATGCGTTCGGCCCAGGAACCGCGAGCGGTGAGGATGAGCACGGGGATGGCCAACGCAGCGGCACGCCATTGCGTCAGTACCTCCAACCCCGGCAGACCGGGCAGACCGAGGTCGAGGATGATCAGGTCATAGGGCTCACTCTGCCCCTGGTAGACCGCATCACGACCGTCGGTCAGCCAGTCCACGGCATAGCCCTGGCGTTGCAGGCTGGCGATCAATTCGTCGGCCAGAGGCACATTGTCCTCGACAAGCAACAGGCGCATTCAGTCGTCTTCCTCGTCCTTGATCAAAACGCCGCTACGGGCGTCGTACTTGATTTCACGCACCACACCGGCCGGGGTCAGCAGCTCGACCTCGTACTCGTAACGGCCGTGCTTCTCTTCCAGCTCGGCCTCCAGCAGGCGCGCCCCGGGGTAACGCCCCAGAGCTGCCTCGAGCAGTTGCTCAAGCGGGAGGATGATGCCCTGCTGACGCAGTTCCAGGGCTTCGTCCTGGTCCAAATCGCGGGCGGTCGCCGGCGAGCAGGCGACCCATAATGCCAGTGCCAGGCAGGGCACCGCTCGCGGCAGCGTGTTCATCAGTTGTCTCGTTCGTCCTTCAGCACTTCACCGGTCTTGGCATCCAGGGCCACGTCCCATTCGACGTTCTGCGCATCGCGCAGTTCGACCTTGTAGACGTAGCGGCCGTATTCGTCTTCAAGCTCCGAGTCGGTGACGGTCGAGCCGGGATGCTTGGCCACGGCGGCGGCCTTGAGTTCATCCAGCGACTTGATGGTCTTGGCATTGACCAGTTTGACCACTTCGTCGGGCTGCACGTCCTTGGCGAAGGCGGCAGTGGCACCGAAGGTCAGGGCGGCGGCGGTGAACAGGGCAGTCAACGTTTTCATAGTGTCTCTCCATCGAGGTGCGTATGTTGTCTACGGGGTTAAGATTAACCACCGGTCCTTAACTCAACCTGAAAACAGCTGGCGACATGATAGCGCCGTTCGCAGCCTCCGAGCGCCTGTCGAACCCCATTTGCCTATAATGCGCACCTGCCCTTCAAGAGACAGCCATGAGCGCCATCCACATCAAGTACCCCGCCCTGACCTTCAAGGCCGGCCGACGCGCCCTGGCACAGATCCGCGAGCGCGGCCTGCGGGCTGTCGATGTCGGGGTGCTGCCGGGCGCGGCCGGCGGCCCCAAGCCGCTGGGTATACAGGGCCTGGACCTGGCATTGTTCGGCCAGTTGCTGCCGTCGGCACCGCGGCAGCGCTCGCTGATCGGCGCCTCGATCGGCTCCTGGCGCTTTGCCAGCGCCTGCCTGGACGACCCCGTGGCCGGTCTGCGGCGCCTGGGCGAACTGTACACCGAGCAGGATTTCGCCAAGGGCGTGACCCCTGCGCAGATCAGCCAGAGCTGCCAGCGCATGCTCGACGATCTGCTGCAGGGCCGTGACGACCAGATCCTGGCCAATGCGCACTATCGCCTGAATATCCTGGTGGTGAAGAGCCATGGCCAGCTTGCCCATGATCACCCCGCGCGGCTGGGCATGGGCCTGTCCTCGGTGATTGCCAGCAATCTGCTCGGGCGCTCGCGGCTGGGCCGCCACTTCGAACGCATCATCCTGCATGACAGCCGTAGCGCACCCCCGCTGGACGCACTGACCGACTTTCCCTCGCGCTGCCTGCCCCTGGACCTGGGCAACCTGCGCCAGGCGCTGCTCGCGTCGGGCTCGATCCCGATGGTGATGGAGGGCGTGCGCGATATTCCCGGCGCTGGCAACGGCACCTACCGTGACGGCGGCCTGCTGGACTACCACCTCGACCTGCCCTATCGAGGCGACGACCTGGTGCTCTATCCGCACTTCACCGACAAGGTCGTGCCCGGCTGGTTCGACAAGGCCCTGCCCTGGCGTCGCGGCGATGCCACACGCCTGCACAATGTGCTGCTGATGACCCCATCGCCGCATTACCTGGCCGCCCTGCCCTATGGCAAGCTGCCGGACCGCAACGACTTCAAGCGTTTCATGGGGGATGCGCCGACACGCAAGCGCTATTGGTACAAGGCCATCGCCGAAAGCCAGCGCCTGGGCGACGAACTGCTGGAACTGGTCGCCACCGGGCGGCTGCATGAACGGTTGCAAGCCTTGTAGCAAGCATGCTGGTAGACCGCGCGCATTCTTGATTCACACAGAGTTCTGCCAGCGTGGAAATTTTCAAAGATTCCACGATGGGCTCCCGCCAAAAACCGACAAGTCACGACAGCAGTTAGGCGCCCGCATGGCGCAACTGAGCACAAAACGTGTTATGACCTGGCTGTGCGTGCTGGCATGAACACCTGGCTGCCTCGCCGGCGCCGTTCTGCTGATCCAGCTGGGTATCGCCGTCGGCACCTGGGCCGCCACCAGCCACTTCCGGCCGCTGGTCGATGCTCAGCAGGACCAGGTCACCCAGCGCACTACACCTCGCCGGGGTTGTGCGCCCCTCGCCCAGAGATGGTTCCGGCATGCCTCGTCCGATCGCGCCCTTCGCACTGCAACCCGCCGACGTTGTTACGCTTCAAGGTTGGCTGCGAATGAATACGCTGGCGCAGAGCCTTGCGCAGCGGGCTGCAGATGTTGCTTTTGCTCAATGATGGGGGACGTCCATTGCCATCTGGGGGCAGTTGCAGATCACGACACCGACCGTGTTCAGTGGCCAAAGCGCTATCTGGAGACGGGCACGGAGAGCCTGAGCGACCTGCCGCGCAGCGGCCAGCCTTTGAAGCTGGGCGCTGAGAAGGTGATTGATGTGGACGGGCTCTACCTGAGCCCTCCGGACAACGCCATGGTGCTGTGTGTTGACGAAAAAACTTAGTTCCAAGCACTGGATTCTACCCAGCCAATGCTGCAACTTCGGGCTGGGCAGGCCGAGCGACGACCCCATGATTACAAGCGCCATGGCACGGCGAGCCTGCCGAGTTGGATCTCCATGTGATCCAGGACAACGGTTCAACCCACAAAACCGCAGCGATCAGGGTCTGGCTGGAAAAACATCCACGTTTCAAGCTGCACTTCACGCCGACCAGTGCGTCCTGGCTGAACGCGGTGGAAGGCTGGTTTTCACGGCTGGAGAGACGCGCGCTGTATCGAGGTGTCTTCACCAGTGCACTGATCTGAAAGTCGCGATCCGCCAGTTCATCACTGCTCATAACGAACATTCAGCCAAGTCGTTCAAATGGACAAAAAACGCAGCGACCACCATCAGCTCGGTACATATGCCAAAGCTGAGCGTGATCAAAAATAAGCTAATGAATTAAGCGCTCAGGACGCTAGCGCGAGAGATGCGGAAACAATCTTTGCGCACATACCCTCCTCCAGAAATCGGCGAGGCTAGGGTCTGTATGAAAAGCCTTGAGACGAAGGTCAGGCAAGGCGAAAACTGCCGAGGAACGGTCGTATTCGCGCTCGACTTTACGGGTTGAAAAGAGCATTCCGACCGGGCTGGCACACCAGGCTGTTTTCAACGCAGCATCACCGAGTATCACGGTTTTCTTACTGCGCCTAGCAACTGCTTGTCCCCCCATAAACCCTGGAGCGACATCCAAAAACCTCCACATTTAAGATGCGTCTTATAGCGCCCGGCCCGCCCTCAGCCTATGACTTAACGGGCACATGTTCTCCACCCTCCACTAGCGACGATCGATTCCCTTCCTTGAAAAGGCACCTTTATGAGTGGCACGCACACTAAATCACAACATGCGTTTATCGTTAAAACACTTCACGATGCTGAGCAAGAATTAATCAAGCGCGTCATGACATCAATCCATGACGCTGAGTCAGCCGCTAATGCCAAATTCAAAGCCGAGAATATACGATTCGATCATCACTCGCCCGCCAATGCCGAATACTTGATGCTCGTTATTTTCGCATTCCTCTTTGATCGTCTTCATGGCGGCGATCGCGCCGCTGGAAAACTCATATTAAAAATGGAGGCCAATCGCCTGGGAGTAAGCACCGATCTCTCCCAGGACACGATCCAGGAGTAAAACCCCATGACCGCGACAACGTGAGGTAGCCAGGGCCGCTGCGCTGCACTCTGCGGCCGGCGCTGCCCCCCATGGCACAAGTTCCTCGCCAACATTCGCGAGAACGACGCCATCGCCCACGTAGTGCGCTGCTTCGAAGACGAGAACATGATCCACGCCTCCAACAACGTCGATCCCAAGCACGACGCTCAGGAGCCTACGCTGGCAACGCTTTACGCCGCCAAGCTCAGCGTATTCAGGACTGCCCTGATTAGCCTTTCGCCACTCCCGTCACCTGCTTCATGCGCTCGCTGGCCGGTGCCGGGCGCCCACAGAAGTACCCCTGCACATGCGAACACCCTTCGGCCACCAGCCTTTCCAGTTGCTCTGCAGACTCTACCCCCTCGGCAGTGATATTGATCATCAGGCTTCTGGCAAGCTCGGTGATCGCGCGGATGATCGACAGGGCCTCGGCACTTTCACACATATCGTTTACGAACGACTTGTCAATCTTGATCCGGTCGAAGGGGAAAGCACGCAGGTAACCCAGCGACGAGTAGCCAGTGCCAAAATCGTCGAGGGCAATCCCTACCCCAAGGTCTTTCAGCTCGCGCAGAACCCGCGCATTTTCGTCAGTCTGGCCCAGCAGTACCGACTCGGTAATTTCCAGTTCCAGCCGCTGCGGGGCCAGCCCGGAGTCCGACAGTGCCAGAGCTACAGTGCGTATAAGCCCGGCATTCTTGAATTGCACAGGGGACAAGTTAACCGAGACACTCTCCTGCCCCTCCCAGGTAACAGCCTCCTGACAGGCAAGGTTCAAGGCCCGGGCACCAAGCTCGTGGATGAGCCCGGTCTCCTCGGCTACCGGAATGAAATCCATTGGCATGATCATGCCGCGGCTCGGGTGTTCCCAGCGCATCAGCGCCTCATAGCCAGAAATTGTGTTGCTCTGCAGATCCATGATCGGTTGGTAGTGCAACTGCAACTGCCCCTGGTGCAACGCCTTACGCAGGTCGGTTTCGACCAGGCGGCGCTTGTGCGCGGCGTCATAAAGTCCAACGTTGAAGCATTCATAGCGGTTACGGCCATTTCGTTTGGCTTCGTAGAGGGCCATGTCAGCGTAACTGAGCAGCTGCTCAGCGCTACCATGATCCTCAGGCGCGCAAGCAATACCAATGCTCATGCCGACAGAGAACTGATGACCTTCGATATGGAAAGGCGGCTCGATCACTTCGATCAGACGCTGTGCCGCAGCGCGGGCTGACTCTGAGGAATCCAGTTCCGCAAGGACCACCGCAAACTCATCTCCGCCCAGCCGGGCTAGCGTGTCCGCATCGCGCAGCTCATCGCGCAAGCGCTTGCCCAAGGCTCGCAGCAGCTTGTCGCCGAAGCCATGACCAAACGAGTCGTTGATATTCTTGAAGTTATCGAGGTCCAGGCACAGTATCGCTGTGAGCCTGCCGCTCCCTGCCCCCTGAGCGAGCGCCTTCTCGAGGCGCTCGTTGAACAATGTGCGGTTGGGCAGTCCAGTGAGCGCATCATGGTGAGCCATGTGGTGTATCTGCGCGTGCGCGGCAAGCTCGTCGGTTGCATCCTCGGCAATGAAAAGGACGTAGTCTGCCTGCTTGCCCATGTTCTGACTCAGGAGCGCGCGGCTTCTCAATGTGCGCCAACCGATGGCCGTCTGTACGCGGGTCTCGGCGGCGTAGCCCTTGACCGTGCAGGCCCCCCGCGTCAATTGCTCTTCTAGAAACTCAGCCGCGCCCGGCAATGCACACTCCTGTGGCAACCGCCCCACAAGTTGCGCATTTACCCCGCTGAAAAGCCGATCTGCATGCTTGTTGGCCAACAGCACACGTCGGCTAGCGAGGTCCTGGACGATGACGCAGGCGGGGATATTAGCGATCACAGAGTCGAGAAACTGCGAGAGGTTGCCCATTTCTTGACTGTACTGCTCGGCTAACTGCTTGGCCTGCAGCACTTCCAACTCACTACGATAGCGCTCGGAGATATCCCGGGTGATCTTCGCAAACCCCACCAGTACCCCATCATCGTCCCGTACTGCTTCGATCACGACATGTGCGCGCAGAAAGCTGCCATCTTTGCGTAAACGCCAGCAATTATCCTCGAATCTGCCAAAAAGACGGGCATGTTCAAGATTGGCTGCCGGCACGCCATCAGTGCGATCCGCCTCGGTGAAGAACATCGAATAATGCTTTCCGACCACCTCACTGGCTTCATAACCCTTTGCACGCTGCGCGCCGGGGTTCCAGTTAGCGACCACTCCGTTGGGCAAGAGCAAATAGATCGCGTAGTCCACCACACTTTGCACCAGCAGCCGATACATCACATCAGAACTAGCATCCAGCAACATACAGTACCCCCAGCACAGCGAGAACATTTCCAAAAGCTGGCTTCATGATGGTGTGTGAAAAGGCTTTTAGAGGGCGCTCGCGCGCCCTCCCTGTGACCATCCATGACGAAGTCACGCCGTTCTGGCTTGTCGAACACGACTGTCCGCCCACGGCCCGCACATCGCTGCCGCCGGATGACCGGCTGGGCTTTCTTTGCGCGCGACGCCTGTGCGCTTCTGGATGGGTACTGCTGAAGGTTCTCGCAGCATGTCGAGCGTCGGCAGATCCACTTTGAGCAGGCGCGCAGCGGTACTGCCGGCGATCGTCGCGTTGCTCTGGGTGGGTGAAGCGTATGCGAGTTGGCCCGCCAGGTTCATCACCAGACAGTCGCGAGCGTATACGCCCCCCCACAAATGATAAATTGCAGCAACCAGCCCCCGCAGTCGAAAAGGCAGGCGCCAGCGAGCGCGCAAGGCCGAGCCGAATGGCGCGCCATAACGGTTTAGCGACACCTGCACCATGTCGTCGTCCAGTTCGCCACCCAGTGTGCGCCATTGCTGCAAGCTTCGAATCACCGCAAGATCACCCAAGCAATGCAGCAGACCTGCGTAATAGCAACGCGCTTGGTCTACGTTCAACATGCCCGCCAGGGTGTGGGCGAGCTCGGCAACCTGCAGCGACAGGTTCAGAAAATGCTCAGCGTGCCGCGCCAACAGCGGATCGCTCAGGCGCGCGCTACGTTTCAGTTCCAGCCCCATGATCAGGCTCAGACTCTGGGCACTGCCCAGTCTGTTCAATGCCTGCGGCAAGGTCTGCACAGAGCCATCACAGTGTGCTTCCGCACTGTTGGCGGCGGCGATGAGCACTGCGGTTAGCTGCGGGTCCTGGCACAACTGCTGCTCGAGCCTGCCCAAGTCCAGCTCCTGGGCATCTGACGTATTGAGCACGAGCCTACTCACATCGGCAAACAGCGGACCACCATCGGTACTTGCGCGGCGCTGGTCCAGAAAGGCCGATAGGCTGACGCCGGGCTGCACCGCAGGTGTCGAGCAGCCAATCTGCCGGCCGACTTCAAGCAAAAGCCCCTCGAGGCGTATGCGCAAGCTGTCCAGGTTAAGGGGTTTACCCAGGTAAGCGGTGGGACTGTACGGCAGCGCTTCGCGCACGCTGGCAACATCAACATGCTCGCTCATGAGAATGAACGGCAACTGCGGTTTGTCACTATTACCGCGCACATTCCGCAGCAGATCCAGGCCGCTGATACCCGCCAGCTCTCGCCCTGCGATGATCACATCTGGATCCGTCGAAAATGCCGCAAGGGCTTGAGCGCCATCCTCACAAATCTCCAGATGAGCATCGCCGCGAATGCTAAGCAGCATTTGCCGCAGCATATCTCGCACCGAAGGATCGCCTTCTGCGATAAGAATTCGTGGAGCGAGGTCATCTTTAGCGTTCATTGGTAACTCTCAAGTGTCCGAGCACGTCATCCATTAGTTCAAGACATCCATCAGAAAGTCGCGATGCCTGTTGTCCTGAGTGGAAACCTGCCCTGCACCGAGGGAAGCAGGACCATGCTTGTGCGGGGTAAGCGGCAAGGAAAGCGTGACTGACGCTTTACCTGGCTGGAGGCCTGAAAATGAGGAGCGCGCGGCAAAACTGAATGGCTAGTGGATAGCCTAAGCAAGATGGCCCTTAGGCAACATAAGAAGGATCTTAAACTCCAAAAAAACGAGAATTCCACGAGATAGCGCTGTCAATCACGCGAAGAAACGTTTAAGCATCGTAAGACAGCAGCTTTGCGCACCGGTTCTGCGACGGCGTCCAGATCATGCTTTGAGCCAAGAGCAGCAGCTGAAGAGCGTCGCGGGCTGCGCGACAAATGTGCCTGGATGCCAGGCATGAATCTGAACAGTATGGGTTTAAAGCTTCACGATGCAGGCTACCGCAAGCAGGTGGCGCCAAGATCCTGCCCCTGATGTACATGGTCTACCTGATCTGTTAGGCACCTAGGTGAGCCGATTCATTGCCGTGATGCACGGATGGCACGTTGAGAGTAAAGGCTTCGATGCCCCTGAGCTAACCGCCAGCGCTGCCCAGGGCGCGATGACGAAGCATGTCTGCTTGCATGTCTGATATTCAGACCACGACCGAACCGGTGGTCAGGCAGCGCTACGCCTGCTGCGGATGCCGTGGGCATATCGCCCCTGCGCAGCGCTACCAACTGGCGGCTGGCGGGTCGAAGCTGAGTACCAGGCATATGGAAAAGCCAAAAAGGCCCGGCTCATGGCTCGCACCGAAGAAGCTAGGTCCGGCACCATTTTTTGGCCTGAGGAGGCTCAAATGGCACACACAGAAGGAATTGACCGCCTGCTTCGCCTGCCGGACGTACTCCGGATCACTGGCATGGGTCGCAACACGGTCTACACGCGAATAAAGGAAGGAACCTTCCCAAAACAGGTTAAGATAGGGCCGAAATCCGTTGCTTGGCGCCAGTCTGAAATCAACGAATGGATGGCCTCGCTGAACCCCAGCAGCGACCAATCAGTACATTGATCAGTACACCCAGACGCAAGACCAAGCTCAAGCCCTTACCCCACAAGCTTTACAGGTCCACTAGTGGAAATTTTCAAAGAGTTCACCTTCGAGTCCGCTCACCGCCTGCCCAACGTCCCCGAAGGACACAAATGCGGTCGCCTGCACGGCCATTCGTTCAAGGTCGCCCTGCACCTGACTGGCCCGCTCGACCCGCACACCGGCTGGATCCGTGACTTCGCCGAGGTCAAGGCGATCTTCAAGCCGATCTACGAGCGGCTCGACCACAACTACCTGAACGACATTCCCGGCCTGGAAAACCCCACCAGCGAAGTCATCGCCAAGTGGATCTGGGAACAGGTCAAGCCGCTGCTGCCGGAGCTGTCGAAAGTGCGTATCCACGAGACCTGCACCAGCGGTTGCGAATACACCGGCGACTGAACCTGCCAGCGTCTGCACGTGCGAGAGCAGCCTTGTGCTGCTCCCGCACAGGTGCTAACCGATGGCATCGCGTAGAAAGTTCGGGGCGATGTAGCGCTGGTAGTGCGCCTCCGACAACAGGAAGAACTCCCGGTCGATGGCATCGCGCAACTGCGGCAGCTCCCAATCGCGGAACTCCGGCAGCAGGGCCATGCCGTAGGCTTCCAGGTCACGGATCATACGGGCACCGCGGGCGATCAACTGGTAGGCCCAGCAGTATTCGGACTGGTGTGCAAGAAAGCGGATCGAGCGCTGTTCGAGCTGCTCGCGCAAACGGTCTTTGTCGAACACTTCAAGCTTGGCCATCATCACCTGCACCAGCAACTGCTCCAGGCGCAGCCAGACTGCACGCTTCTGCTCCTCGTCATAACCGTTCCAATTGATCACTTCATGGTGAAAGCGCTTGCAGCCACGGCAGACGGTGTCTCCGTAGACAGTTGAGCAAAGGCCGACGCAAGGGGTCTTGATGGACTGATTGGACATGGAAAAACAACGGCTTGGCGGTGGAACACGGCTTCATGTTAGCCCTTTGTCTAACCGGGGTCACTCGTTAAAGTCATCGTCGGCAACTTACCTTCCGTGCTTTTTTGCCGTAGAATCACCCCGCCTTTTCAAGGCAACAATGTCCGTTGGAAGCTGTTTTCAAAGCGTCACGAGCACAGTTCATCCGGTAGAACGGTGTTGGCCCAGGTCATGCCCCCTCGCATGACCCGCGCCAACCCCTCATCAACGCTCCGTTCTACAGGCGTAAAACTTTGAAAGCAGCTTCTGTAAGGATTCTCTGCGACCCTGGCTGGACGGCTCAAAAAGCCGTGATCCGCGCATGGGTGCAGGGAATGCTGGATGAGCGTCCCGGACTCCCTTTAGGGACCACTGATGAGGGTAATAACTGTGCTTGAAGCCTACCGCAAACACATCGAAGAGCGTGCCGCCCTGGGTATCGTGCCCCAGCCGCTGAACGCCGAACAAACTGCAGGCCTGGTCGAGCTGCTGAAAAACCCGCCGGCCGGCGAAGAAGCCTTCCTCGTAGACCTGATCACCAACCGCGTTCCGCCAGGAGTAGACGAAGCTGCCTACGTCAAGGCCGCGTTCCTCTCCGCTGTCGCCAAGGGCGAAGCCAAGTCGCCACTGATCGACCGCAAGCACGCCGTTGAACTGCTGGGCACCATGCAGGGCGGCTACAACATCGAGACGCTGGTCGCGCTGCTGGACGACGCCGAACTGGGCGCCGTCGCGGGCGAACAGCTCAAGCACACCCTGCTGATGTTCGATGCCTTCCACGACGTGGCCGAAAAAGCCAAGGCCGGCAACGTACACGCCAAGGCCGTCCTGGAGTCCTGGGCTGCCGGCGAGTGGTTCACCTCGCGCCCAGCCATCGCCGACAAGTACACCCTGACCGTATTCAAGGTGCCAGGCGAAACCAACACCGATGACCTGTCCCCTGCCCCGGACGCCTGGTCGCGCCCTGACATCCCACTGCACGCCCTGGCCATGCTGAAGATGGCCCGCGACGGCATCGAGCCTTCGCAGCCAGGTTCGGTCGGCCCACTGGCCCAGATCGAAGCGGTCAAGGCCAAGGGCTTCCCGGTTGCCTACGTCGGTGACGTGGTCGGCACCGGCTCCTCGCGTAAATCCGCCACCAACTCGGTGCTGTGGTTCTTCGGCGACGACATCCCGTACGTGCCGAACAAGCGCGCCGGTGGTTTCTGCTTCGGCACCAAGATCGCCCCGATCTTCTACAACACCATGGAAGACGCCGGCGCCCTGCCGATCGAATTCGACTGCACCAACCTGGCCATGGGCGATGTCATCGACGTCTACCCGTTCAAAGGTGAAGTCAAGCGTCACGACAGCGGCGAGCTGGTCACCACCTTCGAACTGAAAACCGAAGTGCTGCTGGACGAAGTCCGCGCTGGCGGCCGTATCCCACTGATCGTCGGCCGTGGCCTGACCGAAAAAGCCCGTGCCGAACTGGGCCTGGGTGCTTCGGACCTGTTCAAGAAGCCAGAACAGCCTGCCGACACCGGCAAGGGCTTCACCCTGGCACAGAAGATGGTCGGTCGCGCTTGCGGCCTGCCGGAAGGCCAAGGCGTACGCCCGGGTGCCTACTGCGAACCGAAGATGACCACCGTCGGTTCCCAGGACACCACCGGCCCGATGACCCGTGACGAGCTGAAGGACCTGGCATGCCTGGGCTTCTCCGCCGACCTGGTCATGCAGTCGTTCTGCCACACCGCGGCCTACCCGAAACCGATCGACGTCAACACCCACCACACCCTGCCGGATTTCATCCGCACCCGTGGCGGCGTGTCCCTGCGTCCAGGCGACGGCATCATCCACAGCTGGCTGAACCGCATGCTGCTGCCTGACACCGTCGGCACCGGTGGCGACTCGCACACCCGCTTCCCGATCGGCATCTCGTTCCCGGCCGGTTCCGGCCTGGTCGCCTTCGCCGCTGCCACCGGCGTCATGCCGCTGGACATGCCGGAGTCGGTACTGGTGCGCTTCAAGGGCAAGCTGCAACCGGGCATCACCCTGCGTGACCTGGTCCACGCCATCCCTTACTACGCCATCCAGAAGGGCCTGCTGACCGTCGAGAAGAAAGGCAAGAAGAACGCCTTCTCCGGCCGCATCCTGGAAATCGAAGGCCTGGACGAGCTGACCGTCGAGCAGGCGTTCGAGCTGTCCGACGCCTCGGCCGAGCGTTCGGCTGCCGGTTGCACCATCAAGCTGCCGGAAAAGGCCATCGCCGAGTACCTGCAGTCGAACATCACCCTGCTGCGCTGGATGATCAGCGAAGGCTACGGCGACGCTCGCACCATGGAGCGCCGTGCACAAGCGATGGAAGCCTGGCTGGCCAACCCTGAGCTGCTGTCGGCCGACGCCGATGCCGAATACGCCGAGATCATCGAAATCGACCTGGCCGACGTCAAGGAGCCTGTGCTCTGCGCGCCGAACGACCCGGACGACGCCCGCCTGCTGTCGCAGGTACAAGGCGAGAAGATCGACGAAGTGTTCATCGGTTCGTGCATGACCAACATCGGTCACTTCCGCGCTGCCGGCAAGCTGCTGGACAAGGTCAAGGGCGGTATCCCGACCCGTCTGTGGCTGGCGCCGCCAACCAAGATGGACGCCCACCAGCTGACCGAGGAAGGCTACTACGGCATCTACGGCAAGGCTGGCGCGCGCATGGAAATGCCAGGCTGCTCGCTGTGCATGGGTAACCAGGCACGTGTGCAGACCGGTTCGACCGTGGTCTCCACCTCGACCCGTAACTTCCCGAACCGTCTGGGCGATGCCACCAACGTCTACCTGGCGTCGGCGGAGCTGGCTGCAGTCGCATCGATCCTCGGCAAGCTGCCGACCGTCGAAGAGTACCTGCAGTACGCCAAGGATATCGACAGCATGGCTGCCGACGTCTACCGCTACCTGAGCTTCGACCAGATCGCCGAGTTCCGTGAAGCGGCGGCCAACGCCAAGATCCCGGTGGTTCAGGCGTAAGCCGAGCAGTCGGTTGTAAATGAAAAGCCCCGGTAGAAATACCGGGGCTTTTTCGTGGCTGGGCGATTGTGGAGTGAGTGGAGGCCCTATCGCCAAACCCAGGGTTAGAAGGCGTCGCCAGGCACCCTCACCCACCCTTCCATCAACACCCGCGCACTGCGGCTCATGATGGCCTTGGTCACCGTCCACTGTCCGTCTATCTGCTGCGCCTCGGCGCCCACCCGCAGGGTGCCGGACGGGTGACCGAAACGCACCGCACTGCGTTCGCCGCCACCTGCAGCAAGATTGACCAACGTACCCGGAATCGCTGCAGCCGTGCCGATAGCCACCGCCGCCGTCCCCATCATGGCGTGATGCAGCTTGCCCATCGACAGCGCCCGCACCACCAGGTCGATATCGCCAGCCGCCACGGCCTTGCCGCTGGAAGCGGTGTAAGACGTAGCGGGCGCGACGAAAGCGACCTTTGGCGTGTGCTGGCGGCCAGCGGCCTGATCGATGTGCTCGATCAGCCCCATGCGCACCGCACCATGGGCGCGAATGGTCTCGAAACGCGCCAGCGCGGCAGCATCGCCATTGATCGCATCCTGAAGCTCGGTACCGGTGTAACCGATGTCGGCGGCATTGACGAAGATGGTCGGGATGCCGGCATTGATCAGCGTCGCCTTGAACGTGCCGACACCCGGCACCTCGAGGTCGTCAACCAGGTTGCCGGTAGGGAACATCGCCCCACCGCCCTCGCCGTCTTCATCGGCTGCAGGGTCGAGGAACTCCAGTTGCACTTCCGCTGCCGGGAAGGTCACGCCATCGAGCTCGAAGTCGCCGGTTTCCTGCACCTCACCCTCGGTGATCGGCACGTGGGCAACGATGGTCTTGCCGATATTGGCCTGCCAGATGCGCACGGTCGCCATGCCGTTACGCGGAATGCGTGCCGGATCTACCAGGCCACTGGCGATGGCGAACGAACCGACGGCCGCCGACAGGTTGCCGCAGTTGCCGCTCCAGTCGACGAAGGCCTTGTCGATGGCGACCTGGCCGAACAGATAGTCGACATCGTGATCGGCCTTGATGCTTGGCGAAAGAATCACGGTCTTGCTGGTGCTGGAAGTCGCACCGCCCATGCCGTCGATCTGCTTGCCATAGGGGTCGGGGCTGCCGATCACCCGCAACAGCAGGGCATCGCGCGCAGGGCCTGGCACCTGGGCACGCTCGGGGAGGTCTTGCAGGCGGAAGAACACGCCCTTGCTGGTGCCACCACGGATGTAGGTGGCGGGGATTTTCACTTGCGCTACAGATGCCATGAGCACTCATCCTTCAAGGCCCCACACGCCCCCTGTGGGAGCGGGCTTGCCCCGCGATGGCGTCAGAACAGACAGCGATATTGCTCCTGCTGACGCAATCGCGGGACAAGCCCGCTCCTACAGGGTGAAGGCGGGGTTCAGGTCATTAGGCCGTCGCTTCGAGGAAGTCCTGGGCAAAGCGCTGCAGCACCCCGCCCGCCTCGTAGATCGACACTTCTTCAGCGGTGTCCAGACGGCAGGTCACCGGCACTTCGACACGCTCGCCATCGCGGCGGGTCACCACCAGCGTCAGGGTTGCGCGCGGCGTGCGCGCACCGACCACATCGTAGGTCTCGCTGCCGTCCAGGCCCAGGGTCACGCGCGTGGTGCCCGGCTGAAACTCCAGCGGCAACACGCCCATGCCGATCAGGTTGGTGCGGTGGATGCGCTCGAAGCCTTCGGCGACGATCGCCTCGACGCCCGCCAAACGCACGCCCTTGGCCGCCCAGTCCCGCGACGAGCCCTGCCCGTAGTCGGCACCGGCGACGATGATCAGCGGCTGCTTACGCGCCATGTAGGTCTCGATCGCTTCCCACATGCGCGTCACCTTGCCTTCGGGCTCGATGCGCGCCAGCGACCCCTGCTTCACGCTGCCGTCTTCCTTGCGCACCATTTCGTTGAACAGCTTGGGGTTGGCGAAGGTCGCCCGCTGCGCGGTGAGGTGGTCGCCGCGGTGGGTGGCGTAGGAGTTGAAGTCCTCCTCCGGCAGGCCCATCTTCGCCAGGTACTCGCCAGCAGCGCTGTCGAGCATGATGGCGTTCGACGGCGACAGGTGGTCGGTGGTGATGTTGTCCGGCAATACCGCCAGCGGACGCATGCCGCGCAGGGTGCGCTCACCGGCCAGAGCGCCTTCCCAGTAAGGGGGGCGACGGATGTAGGTGCTCATCGGGCGCCATTCGTACAGCGGCGCAACCTTCGGCCCCTTGTCTTCCTCGATGGTGAACATCGGGATATACACCTGGCGGAACTGCTCGGGCTTGACCGAGGCACGCACCACTGCGTCGATCTCTTCGTCGCTTGGCCAGATATCCTTCAGGCGGATCTCCTTGCCGTCGACCACACCGAGCACATCCTTCTCGATATCGAAGCGGATGGTGCCGGCGATGGCGTAGGCCACCACCAGCGGCGGCGACGCCAGGAACGCCTGCTTGGCGTAGGGATGAATGCGCCCGTCGAAGTTACGGTTGCCCGAGAGCACTGCAGTGGCATAGAGATCACGGTCGATGATCTCCTGCTGGATCACCGGGTCCAGTGCGCCAGACATACCGTTGCAGGTGGTGCAGGCGAAGGCAACGATACCGAAGCCCAACTGCTCGAGCTCCTGTTCCAGGCCCGCCTCTTTCAGATACAGCTGCACAGCCTTCGAGCCCGGCGCCAGCGACGACTTGACCCAGGGCTTGCGCACCAGGCCGAGCCGGTTGGCGTTGCGCGCCAGCAGGCCGGCGGCGATGACGTTGCGCGGGTTGCTGGTGTTGGTGCAACTGGTGATGGCGGCGATGATCACTGCACCGTCAGGCATCTGTCCTGGCACTTCTTCCCAAGCCCCTGCAATGCCCTTTGCCGCCAGATCGCTGGTGGCCACGCGGGCGTGGGGGTTGGACGGGCCGGCCATGTTGCGCACTACACTCGACAGGTCGAAGGTCAGCGTGCGCTCGTACTCGGCCTTGGCCAGGCTGTCGGCCCAGAGGCCTGCGACCTTGGCGTAGGTCTCGACCAGTTGCACCTGCTGGTCGTCACGACCGGTCAGGCGCAGGTAGTCGATGGTCTGCTGGTCGATGGCGAACATCGCCGCGGTGGCGCCGTATTCAGGTGCCATGTTGGAAATGGTGGCGCGGTCGCCCAGGGTCAGCGCCCGGGCACCCTCGCCATGGAATTCGAGGTAGGCGCCAACCACTTTCTGCTTGCGCAGGAACTCGGTCAGGGCCAACACCAGGTCGGTGGCGGTGATGTTCGGTGCCAGTCGGCCGGTCAGCTCGACGCCAACGATTTCCGGCAGGCGCATCCACGAGGCGCGACCCAGCATGACGTTCTCGGCCTCAAGGCCACCCACGCCGATGGCGATCACGCCCAGGGCGTCCACATGCGGTGTGTGGCTGTCGGTGCCGACGCAGGTGTCCGGGTAGGCCACGCCGCGATCGCTGTGGATCACCGGCGACATCTTCTCCAGGTTGATCTGGTGCATGATGCCGTTGCCCGGCTGGATCACATCAACGTTCTTGAACGCCTGCTTGGTCCAGTTGATGAAGTGGAAACGGTCTTCATTGCGTCGGTCTTCGATGGCGCGGTTCTTCTCGAATGCCTGCGGATCGAAGCCGCCGCACTCCACGGCCAGCGAGTGGTCGACGATCAATTGCACCGGCACCACCGGATTGACCTGGGCCGGATCGCCGCCCTTGTCGGCGATGGCATCGCGCAGGCCAGCCAGGTCGACCAGGGCGGTCTGGCCGAGAATGTCGTGACACACCACGCGCGCCGGGAACCAAGGGAAGTCGAGGTCGCGCTTGCGTTCGATCAATTGCCCGAGCGAGGCATCGAGGGTAGCCGGGTCGCAGCGGCGCACAAGGTTTTCGGCGAGCACGCGGGAAGTATAGGGAAGCCCGTCGTAGGCGCCGGGCTTGATCGCCTCGACCGCCGCGCGGGTGTCGAAATAGTCCAGGGTGGTGCCTGGCAGGTTCTTGCGGTATGCGGTGTTCATCATGGAATCAGGCTCGTTCACAGGATTCGGAAGGTTTCACCGCCCCTGTGGGAGCGGGCTTGCCCGCGAATGCGTCAGCAGGTGCGAAGCGGTTGCCCGAACGGACGCATTCGCGGGCAAGCCCGCACCCACAGGGGAAACGGGTTGCCTCTCTATATCTATTCAGCGCTTGTCGATCGGCACGAACTGGCGCTGCTCGACGCCGGTGTACTCGGCGCTCGGGCGGATGATGCGGTTGTTGGCACGCTGTTCGAACACGTGCGCCGCCCAGCCGGTCAGGCGCGAGCAGACGAAGATCGGGGTGAACAGCTTGGTCGGGATGCCCATGAAGTGATACGCCGAGGCATGGTAGAAATCGGCGTTGGGGAACAAGCGCTTCTGCTCCCACATGGTCTTGTCGATGGCCTCGGACACCGGGTACAGCACCTTGTCGCCCACTTCGTCGGCCAACTGCTTCGACCAACCCTTGATCACCTCGTTGCGCGGGTCGGACTCTTTGTAGATGGCGTGGCCGAAGCCCATGATCTTGTCCTTGCGCTCAAGCATGCGCAGCAGTTCGGCAGCGGCCTCCTGCGGGCTCTGGAAGCGCTCGATCAGCTCCATCGCCGCCTCGTTGGCGCCGCCGTGCAGCGGGCCGCGCAGCGAGCCGATGGCTGCCGTGACGCAGGAGTACAGGTCCGACAGGGTCGAGGCACAGACCCGTGCGGTGAAGGTCGAGGCGTTGAATTCGTGCTCGGCGTAGAGGATCAGCGAGACGTTCATCACCTTCACGTGCAGGTCGCTGGGCTTCTTGCCGTGCAGCAGGTGCAGGAAGTGGCCACCGAGGGTGTCCTCGTCACTGCTGCAGTCGATGCGCACACCGTGGTGGGTGAAGCGGTACCAGTAGCACATCACCGCCGGGAACAGCGCCAGCAGGCGATCGGTCTTGTCGCGCTGGGCGTCGAAGGTCAGCTCCGGCTCCAGGGTACCGAGCACCGAGCAACCGGTGCGCATCACATCCATTGGATGGGCGTCGCGCGGAATACGCTCGAGCACTTCCTTGAGCGCTTGCGGCAGGTCGCGCAGGCCCTTGAGCTTGTGCTTGTAGTCGGCCAGCTCGGACTTGCTCGGCAGTTCACCATAGAGCAGCAGGTAGGCGACTTCCTCGAACTCGGCGCCAGCGGCCAGGTCGCGCACATCGTAGCCACGATAGGTCAGGCCGGCACCGGCCTGGCCGACGGTCGACAGCGCGGTCTGCCCGGCCACCTGGCCACGCAGGCCGGCACCACTGAGTACTTTTGCTTCGGCCATGGTGTTTCTCCTTTCTTGAATTTGTTATGAAGTCGTTCTGGCTAATCTGCAGCGATCGCATCGGCCCTATCGCGGGACAAGCCCGCTCCTACAGAGGACTGCGTGATCCTTGTGGGAGCGGGCTTGCCCCGCGATGGGGCCGACACCGCCGGCATGGCTTACCCTTTCTTCTGCGCAAACAGCGCATCGAGGCTCTGCTCGAACGCGTGATAACCAATGGCATCGTAGAGCTCCATGCGAGTCTGCATGGTGTCGATCACATTCTTTTGAGTACCGTCGCGGCGCAGGGCGGCGTAGACGTTCTCGGCAGCCTTGTTCATGGCGCGGAACGCCGACAGTGGATACAGCACCAGCGATACATCGACCGACGCCAGCTCGTCGGTGGTGTACAGCGGCGTGGCACCGAACTCGGTGATATTGGCCAGGATCGGCGCCTTCACCCGGTCGGCGAAGGTCTTGTACATCTGCAGCTCGGTGATGGCTTCGGGGAAGATCATGTCGGCGCCGGCCTCGACGCACGCCTGGGCACGGTCCAATGCCGCATTCAAGCCTTCCACCGCCAGGGCGTCGGTACGCGCCATGATCACGAAGCTGTCGTCAGTACGCGCATCCACTGCCGCCTTGATACGGTCGACCATCTCCTGCTGCGAGACGATCTCTTTGTTCGGCCGATGACCACAGCGCTTGGCACCGACCTGATCCTCGATGTGAATGGCCGCAGCGCCGAACTTGCTCATCGAGCGCACCGTGCGGGCGACGTTGAACGCCGAGGCACCAAAGCCGGTGTCGACATCCACCAGCAGCGGCAGATCGCACACATCGGTGATCCGGCGGACATCGGTCAGCACGTCGTCCAGCCCACTGATGCCCAGGTCCGGCAGGCCCAGGGAGCCGGCAGCGACACCGCCACCGGACAGGTAGATGGCCTTGAACCCGGCGCGCTTGGCCAGCAGCGCATGGTTGGCGTTGATGGCTCCGACTACCTGCAGCGGATGCTCGGCGGCTACGGCGTCGCGAAAACGCTGACCGGGGGTGCTCTTCACAGTCATGACTCACCTCGTGGGCTATTGTTGTGGGCGTCCTGGTAGTGACGCTCGATATTGCGCTTGGACGCACCGATATGGCGGCGCATCAGGAGTTCGGCCAGCTCGCCGTCACGGTCGGCGATGGCATCGAGTATGCGGTGGTGTTCGGCGAAGGCCTGGCGCGGACGGTTGGGGGTGGCCGAGAACTGGATGCGATACATGCGCACCAACTGGTACAGCTCGCCGCAGAGCATCTTGACCAGGGTCTGGTTGCCGCTGCCCTGGATGATTCGATAGTGGAAGTCGAAATCGCCTTCCTGCTGGTAGTAGCCAAGCCCAGCCTGGAATGCCGCATCGCGCTCGTGGGTGTCGAGCACCTGGCGCAGTTCGTCGATCTGGGCCACTGTCATGCGCTCAGCGGCCAGCCTGCAGGCCATGCCTTCGAGCGATTCGCGGATTTCGTACAGCTCTATCAGCTCGGCATGGTTGAGCGATACCACCCGCGCACCGACATGCGGCACACGCACCAGCAGGCGCTGACCCTCGAGGCGATGAATGGCCTCGCGCAGCGGGCCGCGGCTGATACCGTAGGTGCGGGCCAGCTCCGGCTCGGAAATCTTGCTGCCCGGGGCGATATCCCCCTTCACGATGGCCGCCTGGATGCGCCGAAAGACATTCTCTGAAAGCGTTTCGGACTCATCTGCAACCGGTGCGAGGGCCTGAGGGGCTTCAAGCATGATTGTCGACACCTTGCAAATTGATAGCGCCAAAACTAGCCAAATGAAGGCGCATAGTCAAAGACAAAAACAACATTGTCGACAATTGTCTAATAACGAACTTACCCCGCACTGTCGCGGTCTCATCGCAGCGCGCTGGCGTCAAGACGTCGGCGTGATAGAATGCCGCGCTTCCCAAGGATTACGGATAGTGTGCCTGTCATCATTTCATGCTGTTGACAGATGAACGAGGCGCTTGCGCCCTGCCCCGAACACAGACAGCACCGCGCCAGGACTATGAGACCCACGTTTTATTCACTGTTGTTCAGCCTCGCCTTGCTGCCGGCGCTTGGCCATGCGGCCGAAAAGACCGTGTACGGCCTGAACGAATACGCCCGCCTGGGCGATCTTGACCTTGAAGTGGCCGCCAAGCTCGACACCGGCGCCAAGACCGCCTCGCTCAGCGCACGCGACATCAAGCGCTTCAAGCGCGATGGCGAAAGCTGGGTGCGCTTCTACCTGGCCATCGACGCCGCCCACAAGCACCCCATCGAACGCCCACTGGCCCGCGTCAGCAAGATCAAGCGGCGTGCCGGTGACTACGACCCGGACGAAGGCAAGGCCTACACCGCCCGCCCGGTGATCGAACTGAACATCTGCATGGGCCAGGCCCTGCGCACCATCGAAGTCAACCTCACCGACCGCAGCGCCTTCCAGTTCCCGCTGCTGATTGGCTCCGAGGCACTCAAGCACTTCGACGCGCTGGTCGACCCCAGCCTCAAATACGCCGCCGGCAAACCTGCCTGTGCCACCGAAGCTCCCAAAGTAGAGTAATTCCGATGCGCTCTCTTACCCTGCACCTGAAAGTCCTGATCACCATCCTGGTGCTGCTGGGCGTGACGGTCACCTGCTACCAGATCTTCATCCTGGGCATCCCGGTGACCGAAGACGAGACCGACGATCTGTGGAACATCGACGCCAAGGTCGAGTTCGTCGCCAGTCCCAAGGACCCGGTGAAGATCCAGATGTTCGTGCCGCCGCTGAACCGCGACTACGTGAGCCTCAACGAGAGCTTCATCTCCAACAACTACGGGGTCAGCGTCAATCGCACCGACGGCAATCGCAAGGTCACCTGGTCGGCTCGCCGCGCCAGTGGCAACCAGACCCTTTACTACCGCCTGGTCCTGACCAAGCGCTACAGCACCGAGAAAGCCAAGATCAAGGGTCCGACCTTCCGTGACAGCCTGGCGGTCGAAGGCCCCGAAAAGATCGCCGCCGAAGCACTGATGGCACCGATTCGCCAACACTCTGCCGACGTCGAGACCTTCGTCAGCGAAACCATCAAGCGTGTCAACAACGCCAACGACGACAACGCCAAGCTGCTGCTGGCCGGCGACAACTCCCCCATGAAGAAAGCCCAGGTCATCGACCTGCTGCTGTCGATCGCCCACGTGCCGATGGAAAAGGTCCATACCATCCGCCTGGTTGCCGACACCCCGCAGAGCCCTGAGCTGTGGCTGCGCAGCTTCAACGGCAACGCCTGGCTGTACTTCAACCCGGAAACCGGCGAGCAAGGCCTGCCCAGTGACCGCCTGCTGTGGTGGACCGGCGATGAAAACCTGATCACCGTCGATGGCGGCAAGAAGGCCACCGTCACCTTCAGCATGAACAACAGCGAGATGAACGCCATCCGCCTGGCCAAGCTGACCGACGAGAACACCGATGCCGACTTCCTCGAATACTCCCTGTACGGCCTGCCGCTGCAAACCCAGCAGACCTTCATGATCATGGTGATGATCCCGATCGGCGTGCTGGTCATCCTCGTACTGCGCAACCTGATCGGCATTCAGACCCTTGGCACCTTCACCCCGGTGCTGATTGCCCTGGCCTTCCGCGAAACGCAGCTAGGCTTCGGCATCGTGCTGTTCACGGTGATCACCGCCCTGGGCCTTTCGCTGCGCTCCTATCTTGAACACCTGAAGCTGCAGATGCTGCCCCGCCTGTCGGTGGTGCTGACCTTCGTCGTGGTGCTGATCGCTGCGATCAGCCTGTTCAGCCACAAGCTGGGCCTGGAGCGCGGGCTGTCGGTGGCGCTGTTCCCGATGGTGATCCTGACCATGACCATCGAGCGCCTGTCGATCACCTGGGAAGAACGTGGCGGCGGCCATGCGATGAAAGTCGCCGTCGGCACCCTGTTCGCAGCCTCGCTGGCGCACCTGCTGATGACCGTGCCGGAAGCCGTGTACTTCGTCTTCACCTTCCCGGCCGTGCTGCTGATCCTGGTGGGCTTCATGCTGGCGATGGGTCGCTATCGCGGCTACCGCCTGACCGAGCTCGTTCGCTTCAAGGCATTCCTGAAGAAGGCTGACGCCTGATGTTCGGACTGATCAAGACGTGGAAAGCCCTGGAGGCCCGGGGCATCATGGGTATCAACCGGCGCAACGCGGACTATGTTCTGAAGTACAACAAACGCCACCTGTACCCGATCGTCGACGACAAGATCATCACCAAGGAGCGCGCACTGGCGGCCGGTATCCATGTGCCGGAGATGTACGGCATCATCGAAACCGAAAAAGAGATCGAAAAGCTCGACGAGATCATCGGCGGGCGTAGCGACTTCGTGATCAAGCCAGCGCAGGGCGCTGGCGGCGATGGCATCCTGGTAGTCGCCGACCGCTTCGAGGACCGTTATCGCACGGTCTCTGGCAAGATCATCAGCCATGAGGAAATCGAGCACCAGATCTCGAGCATTCTCACCGGGCTGTATTCGCTGGGTGGACACCGCGACCGAGCCCTGATCGAGTACCGCGTCACCCCCGACCAGATCTTCAAGAGCATCAGCTACGAAGGCGTGCCTGACATCCGCATCATCGTGCTGATGGGCTACCCCGTGATGGCCATGCTGCGCCTGCCGACCCGCCAGTCCGGCGGCAAGGCCAACCTGCACCAGGGTGCGATCGGCGTCGGCGTGGACCTCGCCACTGGCGTCACCCTGCGCGGCACCTGGCTGAACCGGATCATCAGCAAACACCCGGACACCACCAACGCAGTGGACGGCGTGCAGCTGCCGAACTGGGACGGCTTCATGAAGCTGGCTGCCAGTTGCTACGAGCTGTGCGGGCTGGGCTACATCGGCGTGGACATGGTGCTGGACCAGGACAAGGGCCCGCTGATCCTGGAGCTCAACGCCCGCCCCGGCCTGAACATCCAGATCGCCAACGACTGCGGCCTGACCCAGCGCACCCACGCCATCGAGGCGCATATCGAGGCGCTGGCCAAGGACGGCATCAGCGAAGATGCCGAGACTCGCGTGCGGGTGGCACAGGGGCTGTTCGGCCACGTCGTCCAGCAATGACTCCAGCACAGGCCGTCCCTGCAGGGGCGGCCTGCTCCAACTGGTGCTAGGCACTTTTCCTACAGCGGCCTACAATCCCCCTCCTTGATTTTCATCGCCGTCCATTCCGATGCCGACCTGTACGCTGCACCCCCTGCCCTACCAGCCCGATCCTGCGCATTACTTCAGCCGCTTGCGCCTGGCCCCCGGCGCCATCCTGCTCGACAGCGCCCGTCCGATCGCCGAGCGCGGGCGCTTCGACCTGTTCAGTGCCTGGCCGCTGCAACAACTGCAAGCACAGAACGGCGAAAGCGGCGAAAGCTATCTGCAGCGGTTGCGCCAGGCGCTGGCGGGGCTTGGCGAGGCTACGCTGCCCGAGGGCAGCAAACTGCCGTTCGCCGGCGGACTGATCGGCTACCTGAGCTATGACTTCGGCCGGCGCCTGGAGCATCTACCGCACCTGGCGACAGACGACCTCGGCCTGCCCGATGCGCAACTGGGCCTGTACGCCTGGGCTGCCATCACCGACCACCAGCTGCGCACCAGCCAACTGGTGTTCCATCCCGCCTTGCCCAGCAGCGAACGCGAGCGCCTGATCCGCCTGTTCGAGGGCGATGACAGGTCACCCAACGGAACCTTCAAGCTGCTCGCGCCCATGCAGGGCGACCTTCGTGCCGAGCAGTACCACGCGGCCTTCGATCAGGTACAACGCTACATCCACGCCGGAGACTGCTACCAGATCAACCTCACGCAGCGCTTTCGCGCCCCCTGCCAGGGCGACCCGTGGCAGGCGTACCAAGCGCTGCGCAGCGCCTGCCCGACGCCCTTCTCCGGCTTCCAGCAGTTGAGCCCAGACAGCGCACTGCTGAGTTTTTCGCCAGAGCGCTTCATCCGAGTCAATCAGGGCGACGTCGAGACTCGCCCAATCAAAGGCACCCGCCCACGCTCGCCAGACCCGGAGCAAGACCTGCGCAACGCTCGCGAGTTGCAAGCCAGCACCAAGGATCGCTCGGAGAACCTGATGATCGTCGACCTGCTGCGCAACGACATCGGCCGTACCTGCGAGATCGGTTCGGTGAAGGTGCCGGAATTGTTCAGCCTGGAGAGCTACCCCAACGTCCACCACCTGGTCAGCAGCGTCACCGGACGCCTGGCCGTCGGCAAGGATGCATTGGACCTGATCGCCGGCAGTTTCCCCGGCGGCTCGATCACCGGGGCTCCGAAGATCCGCGCCATGCAGATCATCGATGAACTGGAGCCGACACGCCGGGCACTGTACTGCGGGTCGCTGCTATACCTCGACGTGCGCGGCGAGATGGACAGCTCGATCGCCATCCGCAGCCTGCTGATCAAGGATGGCCAGGTCAGTTGCTGGGGCGGTGGCGCCGTGGTGGCTGATTCGGCGTGGGAGGCCGAATACGAGGAGTCGATCGCCAAGGTGCGGGTGTTGATGGAGACCTTGCAGGGCCTATAGCCGATGATTCGCCTGTAGGAGCGGCGGTTCGGCGCCCCGACTTGCCCGCGAAGCAGGCACCCTCTATTCGAGCCCGTCTACCCCGCCATTTTTTGTTACCATCGCCCCATTACGAGCGCACAGCGCCATACACACGATGGAAACCGCCTGATGAGCCAACCCTTCGACGTCGCCGCCCTGGCCGCGACCTATGCCAGCAAGTCCCCGCAGGACATTCTCAAGCTCGCCTTCGAACACTTCGGCGACGACCTGTGGATCTCTTTCAGCGGTGCCGAGGACGTGGTGCTGGTAGACATGGCCTGGAAGCTGAACAAGCAAGTCAAGGTGTTCAGCCTCGACACCGGTCGCCTGCACCCGGAAACCTATCGCTTCATCGACCAGGTTCGCGAGCAGTACAACCTGCCGATCGAAATCCTCAGCCCGGATCGCACCAAGCTCGATCCTTTCGTCAAGGAAAAGGGCCTGTTCAGCTTCTACAAGGATGGCCATGGCGAATGCTGTGGCATCCGCAAGATCGAGCCGCTGCGTCGCAAGCTGGCCACCGTCAGCGCCTGGGCCACCGGCCAGCGCCGCGATCAGAGCCCTGGCACCCGCAGCCAGGTCGCGGCACTGGAGATCGATTCGGCGTTCTCCACGCCCGAACGCACCCTGTACAAGTTCAACCCCCTGGCGCAGATGAGCAGCGCGGAAGTCTGGGGTTATATCCGCATGCTCGAGCTGCCGTACAACAGCCTGCACGAACGCGGCTTCATCAGCATCGGCTGCGAACCCTGCACCCGCCCGGTGCTGCCGAACCAGCACGAGCGTGAAGGACGCTGGTGGTGGGAAGAGTCGACTCAAAAGGAATGCGGGCTGCACGCCGGCAACCTGATCAGCAAGGCCTGAAAACAAACGGGGCAAGCCCGCACCTACACAAAACCTGTAGGAGCGGGCTTGCCCCGCGATAGGCCGCGACGCGGCCCCTGCCTCATACCAACTCAGTGCACGGGCAGCTCAACCCCTTCGAACAGTTCTTCCAGCTCCTGCTTGTTGTGGCACTGGATCGCCTTGGCCATCACTTCGCGGGTCAGGTGCGGCGCGAACTTCTCGATGAAATCGCACATGAAGCCACGCAGGAAAGTGCCACGGCGGAAGCCGATCTTGGTGATACTGGCTTCGAACAGCTCGCTCGCATCCAGGCACACCAGGTCGCTGTCGAGCTTCGGATCGACCGCCATCTTCGCGACGATGCCCACACCCAGGCCCAGGCGTACATAAGTCTTGATCACATCGGCGTCTGCGGCGGTGAACACCACCTTCGGGGTCAGGCCGCGATGGTTGAACGCTTCGTCGAGCTTGGAACGGCCCGTGAAACCGAACACGTAGGTGACGATGGGGTACTCGGCCACCGCTTCGAGGGTCAGCTTCGGCAGCTTGGTCAGCGGGTGCCCCTGGGGCACCACCACGCAACGATTCCATTTGTAGCACGGCATCATGATCAGATCACCGAACAGCTCCAGCGCCTCGGTGGCGATAGCAAAATCGACAGTGCCGTCAGCGGCCATCTCGGCGATCTGCATTGGCGAGCCCTGGTGCATGTGCAGGGATACTTCAGGGTACTGCTTGATGAAGTTGCTGATCACCGGTGGCAACGCATAGCGGGCCTGGGTGTGGGTGGTCGCGATGGACAGCGTGCCCTTCTTCTCGTTGGAGAACTCCTGGGCGATCTGCTTGATGCTTTCGACCTTGCGCAGGATCTCGCCAGCAGTGGTGATGATGCGCTCGCCCGCCGGGGTGACGCGGGTAAGGTGCTTGCCGCTGCGGGCGAAGACTTCGACGCCCAGTTCGTCCTCGAGGAGACGGATCTGCTTGCTGATCCCGGGCTGAGAGGTGTACAGGCTCTGCGCGGTCGCGGAGACGTTGAGGTCATGGTGCGCTACTTCCCAGATATAGCGCAGTTGTTGAAGCTTCATAGATTCCCCTCGAATCAGCGGTAGGTCACCGGCTGCTGGCAGCGACGATTTATAACTATATTAGTGGTAAGAGAAATAAATCTAGAACTATTTTGTTACACCCCAAGGAAAAGACCTACCGCCAGCTTCAGACTTTCCTACGCCCCAAATGCTGTGCCAACGGCACCATGTACACCGGCACCGGTGACAGTTGCAGCAGCCGTACCGCTGTGCGGCCAATCGGCACATCGACACCCGCGCCCTCGGCATGGCTGCCGAAGATCAACAGGTCGACCGCCAGGCGCTGGGCCTGCTCCAGAATCACTTGCGCAGGATCCCCCTGGCGCACCCGCACGGCCTTGATCACCGCCAGATCGGCCGCCTCGCCCAATTCCTCGCGAAAATTTTCCAGCACCCGCTGCTCGATGTTGGCCATCACCGTGTTGACCCCCTGGGAGTGCAGGCGGTCGAGGGTCTGCTCATCGAGATAACTTTGCAGTAACGACTCGGCGAACTGGCCCATGGGTTCGACGGCGTGGATCACGTACAACTCTGCGTTGAAGGTCCGCGCCAGGGCCAAGGCGTGTTGCATGACGAAGGGCGCGTAGACGCCGAGATCGGTGGCGTACAGCATGGAACGGATCATTCGGCCTCCTCCACTGCCACGGGGGCAGAGCAAGCTACAGCTTAGCAGTGCCGTGGAGAGCCGCTTCGCCGTCCGGCGCAGCGGCCAGCCATACGCTTCAGCCCGCGCAGTTGCGCCGGTCGATGAACGCCAGCGCCTGGTACAGCGCTTGCGTCTTCGGCAAGTGGCAACCGGCCTCGCGGGCACGGGCCAGGGGTTCGCCGTAGATCACCTGCAACTCCAGCGGCCGCCGCTGAGCATGATCGTGGTACATGCTCGGCCAGTAGTCAGGCATCTGCTCGGTGACCCGGAACAGGTGCTCGGCATAGCCTTCCGGCAGTGGATGCCCGCAGGCCCGTGCGCCCTCGACCACTTCGGCCATCAGCCCGCGAATCAGCGCGCGGCTGTCGGGGTCGCCCATCAGAGGCGTCGTGCTGGCCTGCAGCAACACCGACAGGCCGTTGTACGGCACGTTCCACACCAGCTTCTGCCAGCGCGCCTGAACGAGGTTGTCCATCGGCTGCGAGTCGACCCCCGCAGCGCGGAACAATTCGGCGCCCTCGGCGACAATGGCTGCACCGCGGTCGTCGCTGGGGCCGCTGTGGTAACCCAGGTTGACCGCGCCCAGTGCCTGGTGGCGGATCACCCCGGGCGCTTCGCGGTTCACACAGATAAAGCACAGCCCCCCGAGCAGGTGCATGTCGTCGCGCAACGCGCCACGCAACTGCTCCTCGACGCCCAGGCCATTCTGCAGCAACACCACCTTGGCACCGGGCGCTCCCGCCTGGACGATCAGCGGCGCCAACTCGGCGTTACTGGTGGCCTTGGTGCCGATCAGCAACCAGTCGCACTGCGGCATGTCACTGGCCGAGGCATAGGCCTGGACCTTCATCTGCAGCTCTCCGTGCACGGCGCTGTTCAGGGTCAGCCCCTGCTCATGCACCACGCCATATTCGCTGCGCAGCAGAAAGTGCACGTCAAAACCGGCACGCGCCAGCATCAGCCCATAGAAGCCACCGATGGCACCGCTACCGATGATGCCGATGCGTTTGTTACGAGGATCCATACCGCTCTCCTGTCGAAGCGATGACTGTCTGTCCGATTTTCTTACAGTGAATCAGCCGGTTTGCGATCCTTCACTATACTCAGGCCATGAAGGTCAAATAATCGACACGGAGTCGACGATGTGTGGATTTCTGCCTCACCCTGACGGGATTCCGGTCGAGCTGAATCTTCGCCCGTCTCCCAGCCTGTTCCGTCGGCACCTGCATACCCTGGGGCTTGGCGGCATCGCTTGCAACCATCCGCGTGCCTACCGTCGCGGCACTGCAGTGGAAGTGGTCATTCCTTCATTGGGCGCACAGGCACGCTATGCCGGCTATGTTGCCTGGTGCCAGCGGCTGGATGCTGGCTACCGCGTGGGCATCGCCTTCACCGACGACCAGGCGCTGTTCGGCGCACGCATGGGTGAGCAGGTTTGCCATATTCATCATTACTGCCAACTGCACCAGCAACATGACCTGCAGGGCGAACAGGCGCAGGCGTTGGCACAGCAGTGGATCGCCCAGCACGGCGCCGAATTCTCCGAAGCAGCGCTGCTGGGCGAACACCCCCTGATGTCGCCGCCCTCGGCGAGCCCACTGCGCGATCCTTGTATCGCGATCGGCCTGCAAGGCAGCTCGCGCACGGGCAAGTCACCTTTTCAGCGCTGACAGCCCCCTGCCCATTGTCGCGCCCGATGTAACGCGCTAAGGTTCGGCTCCCCGCTGCGAACAATCTGCTGCTGGGCCGCACGGGGTTTGCTGGCGGCCGGCACCCGTGACCTGACGAGTAACACGATGGCTGATTTACCGATCGATGACCTCAACGTTGCCTCCAACGAGACCCTGATCACCCCCGATCAGCTGAAGAAAGAGATTCCCCTCAGCGCCAAGGCCCTGCAGACCGTGACTGCCGGCCGTGAAGTGGTGCGCAACATCCTCGACGGCAAGGACCATCGCCTGTTCGTCGTGATCGGCCCCTGCTCGATCCACGACATCAAGGCTGCCCACGAGTACGCCGACCGTCTCAAGGTACTGGCCGAAGAAGTCTCCGACACTCTCTATCTGGTCATGCGCGTGTATTTCGAGAAGCCTCGTACCACCGTAGGCTGGAAAGGCTTGATCAACGACCCCTACCTGGATGACTCGTTCAAGATCCAGGACGGCCTGCACATTGGTCGCCAATTGCTGCTGGACCTGGCCGAGAAGGGCCTGCCGACCGCGACCGAAGCCCTCGACCCGATCTCCCCGCAATACCTGCAGGACCTGATCAGCTGGTCGGCCATCGGTGCCCGTACCACCGAATCCCAAACCCACCGTGAAATGGCCTCGGGCCTGTCTTCGGCGGTCGGCTTCAAGAACGGCACCGACGGCGGCCTGACCGTGGCGATCAACGCCCTGCAGTCGGTGTCCAAGCCCCACCGCTTCCTGGGTATCAACCAGGAAGGCGGCGTGTCGATCGTCACCACCAAAGGCAACGCCTACGGCCACGTGGTGCTGCGTGGCGGCAACGGCAAACCCAACTACGATTCGGTCAGCGTTGCCCTGTGCGAACAGGACCTGGCCAAGGCCAAGATCAAGGCCAACATCATGGTCGACTGCAGCCACGCCAACTCCAACAAGGACCCGGCGTTGCAGCCGCTGGTGATGGAGAACGTCGCCAACCAGATTCTGGAAGGCAACCAGTCGATCATCGGCCTGATGGTCGAAAGCCACCTGAACTGGGGCTGCCAGGCCATTCCGAAAAACCTTGAAGACCTGCAATACGGTGTTTCGGTGACCGACGCCTGCATCGATTGGGCCGCCACCGAGAAGAGCCTGCGCAGCATGCACGCCAAGCTCAAGGATGTGCTGCCCAAGCGCCAGCGCGGCTGATACGCACGCAAACGAAAACGCCGGGCAATTGCCCGGCGTTTTCGTTGGTGCGGTGTCGATTCAGGCCTTGGTCGAGTGGCGCTGCTGGCGCTCCATGTAACGCTCGACGTAAGAGCATGATGGAATCACGGTGTAGCCCATTTGTTCGGCGTACTCCAGGGCCTTTTCAGTCAAGGCGGCGGCGATGCCACGACCACGCAGGGCGTTGGGGACGAAGGTGCGATAGATGTCCAGCGTCTGCTTGCCCAGATCCATGTACGTCAGGTAGGCACGATGACCGTCCACGTTGGTCTCGAACTGATGACCGGCCTGGTCATGGTGGATGGTCAGCGCGTCACTCATCACTACTCCTCGCAGGTCTTTTGGCAGACCTTTGCCTTGACCGATGGTTTATCCGGCGGAGGAACCTCAACGCCACTCATGCCCCTTGGACCGTGGTCCATCAGCAATCGTTCGACGCCCGGGACACCCAAATAGTAGGCGTGCAACGCGGGATTGCTCAAGGTGCACATGGCTAAAAATTCCATGAAAGCGGGTTGGGCCGCCGGTGCCGGTCGACACCAAACAGCCCGCCGGATGTTCTACGGGGTAAGACGTTTGAGGACCGTGAAAGTCACCCTTAGTTCAACAAAAAGTTTCCTTGGTACAACCGCTTGCGTCCGATTTGCGGGGTCTTCACACTTTCTTTACAAACCCCGTCACACGCGGCCCGTGGCAACATTTTTTTTGCAGTTCTTGCGCTCTGTCAGTTTACTTACTACAAGTAATGGGTACTATGTACGCCGGCCAGTTTCTCTTTTCCGAGAGATGGCTATTTAATAGAAAGTCCTTGAAGGGGAACACGATGAACAACGTTCTGAAATTCTCTGCTCTGGCTCTGGCCGCAGTTCTGGCTACCGGTTGCAGCAGCGTATCCAAAGAAACCGAAGCTCGTCTGACTGCGACTGAAGACGCAGCAGCTCGCGCTCAAGCCCGTGCCGACGAAGCCTACCGTAAGGCTGACGACGCTCTGGCAGCCGCTCAGAAGGCTCAGCAGACCGCTGACGAAGCCAACGAGCGCGCTCTGCGTATGCTGGACAAAGCCAGCCGCAAGTAATAATCCTCACGGATTGTTATGGAGCCGGCCCACTTGTGGGCCGGCTTTTTTATTGCCCGAAAAAAGACCTCTCTCACCTCGCCTCCCGCCCTCCCAAAAAACGAAAAGGCCTGCACGATGGCAGGCCTTTCGGTTCAAGCAGGCAAAGGCTTACTGCAGCTCTGGCGGGATGCTCGACACCATCGGCGCAGCGCCTTGCCCATTGACCGGCACGGCGATCTCGACCGGCATGCCGTCCTCGGCGGCCACCACGTCACGAACCATGTCCCAGTTCATACGCAGGTTGTTGGTCAAGTCTTCACGCTTGAGCAGTGCATTGATGACGGCCGTGTGCTTGTCGACCACCGACGGGTTGCCATGGTCGTCCAACGGCGTGTGTGCCTCGAGATAGACCTTGCCACCACTCACGCCGAACTTGTAAGGCTCGTTGATGATCCGCACCGGGGTGCCCACCGGCACCATCTTGGAGAGCGCCACCACGTTGTTGTTGAGCATGCGGAAGCAGCCGTGGCTGGTGCGCATGCCGATACCGAACTTCTTGTTCGAACCGTGGATCAGGTAGCCCGGCAGGCCCAGGGTGAACTTGAACGGACCCAGCGGGTTGTCCGGGCCGGCCGGCACGACAGCAGGCAGGATATCGCCGTCAGCGGCGTGTTCAGCGCGAATCGAGGCCGGCGGCGTCCAGGTCGGGTTCGGTGTCTTGGCGGTGATCTTGGTGATCGCGATCGGTGAGCCCCAGCCTTCACGGCCGATCCCCAGCGGGAAGGTGTGCACCACGTTCTCGCCTTTCGGGTAGTAGTACAGGCGGTACTCGGCCAGGTTGATGACGATCCCCTCGCGCGGCCCGGGTGGCAGGACGTAACGGGTCGGCAGGATGATCTCGGTGCCAGCCCCCGGCAACCAGGGATCGACGCCCGGGTTCGCGGCGATCATCTCCAGGTAGCCCAGGTCGTTGGCCGTACCGATGTCGGCGAAGGTGTCTTCGTACTTGGCCTTGATCGTCCGGACCTGGCCGACGACGTCTTCGCCGGGCGGTGGCAATGGCAGCTCCAGCGCGACGGCAGGACCGGTCAGCAGCAAGGCGGCCAGGGACAGGCAACGGGTGACGGCGGGAAAGCGCGGCAACATCCGGTAAATCCTTCGAAAGAGGGTTCAAGACATTCGATTGTACACCCGCCCGGATTCAAGCGGGAGGCATCGGCAGGCGTTGCAAGGGTTACAAATGATGAAAGGTGAGCTCAGAGCTCCGGCCACACCGGGCGTGTACCCCGGCGCTGGGCATCGAGGATGGCCCGGCACAGCGGGCACAGGCGTTCGTCGCGATAGACCACGCGCTCGACCGAAGACCAGCGCGGCTGCGCCGGCAGCAAGCCGCCACACAAGGTGCGGTCGACCGGAGCACCCAGTTCGAGCTGGCGAGCGGCGAGATGGACACGGACTTCCTGGCAGGCGAACAGGTCGAGCTGCTCGTCGGGCTCGATCAGTTGATAGGCATACAGGGACCAGGCGGGGCGTGGCATCGGGGGCACTCGAAACGGGGGGCGCAACATTAGCCGAAAGCGGCCCCCGATAAAAGCGTCAGAGCAAGGGTTTTATCGTCGGCCAGGCATTCTCCAGCAGGCGCTGCTGGGCGCCTTGGGCCGGATGGATGCCGTCGGCCTGCATCATCTCCGATACCCCACCTATGCCCTCCAGAAAGAACGGCACCAAGGCCACCTTCTTTTCGTTCGCCAACTGCTCATAGACCTGGGCGAACGCGGTGGTATAGCGCGCGCCATAATTCGGCGGCAGCCGCATCCCGAGCAACACCACCTTGGCGCCGGCCTCACGGGAGCGATCGATCATCGAGGCAAGATTTTGTTGCAATTGTTGTGGAGGTTGCCCACGCAGCCCGTCGTTCCCGCCCAGCTCCAGCACCACCAGATCAGGCTTGTGCGCTGCAAGCAGCGCCGGCAGCCGCGCCTGGCCACCTGCGCTGGTGTCGCCACTGATCGAGGCATTGACCACGCGGTCGGTAAAACCCTCGTCCTTCAGGCGCTTTTCCAGGAGCGTGACCCATCCCTGGCGGGTATCCAGGCCAAAACCGGCGCTGATACTATCGCCGACAACCAGCACCGTTCCCGCCGCCGCGCCCTGGGCCAGGCAACACAGGGCCAGACCGGCACTCAACCACCACATTCGCATCGGATTCTCCATGGGCCCCAGCATTCTCGTTGCGCAGAACCTTAGCAAAGTGGTCCCCAGCGCGGAAGGCGACCTCACCATCCTTCACCCGCTTTCCCTCGACCTTGACCAAGGCGACAGCCTGGCCATCGTCGGTGCATCCGGCTCCGGCAAGTCGACCCTGCTCGGTTTGCTCGCAGGCCTTGACCGCCCTAGCGATGGCAGTGTCGTGCTCGCCGGTCACGACCTCGGCCCCCTCGACGAAGACCAGCGGGCACGGGTGCGTGCCGAACACGTCGGTTTCGTGTTCCAGTCGTTCCAGTTGCTCGACAGCCTCAATGCCCTGGAAAACGTCATGTTGCCCCTGGAGCTGGACGGTCGCCGCGACGCCCGCGAACAGGCCCGCACCCTGCTCGAACGGGTCGGCCTGGGCCAGCGCCTGAGCCACACCCCACGCCAACTGTCCGGCGGCGAGCAGCAACGGGTGGCGATCGCCCGCGCCTTCGCGGCGCACCCGGCAGTGCTGTTCGCCGACGAACCCACCGGCAATCTCGATAGCCATACCGGCGAGCGCATCAGCGACCTGCTGTTCGAGCTCAACAAGGAACGCGGCACTACCTTGGTGCTGGTGACCCATGACGAACGGCTGGCCAAGCGCTGCCGTCGCCTGATCCGCCTGGACGCCGGACGCCTGGTGGCGCCCCTGGAGCCATGATGACCCGCCTGCCGTTCATGCGCCTGTGCGCCCTGGCCCTGCGCCAACTGCTGCGTGACGCTCGCGCCAGTGAAGTACGGGTGCTGTTCTTCGCACTCCTGGTGGCCGTCGCCGCCAGCACCGCCATCGGTTACTTCGGCGCCCGCCTCAACGGTGCCATGCAATTGCGGGCCAGCGAATTCCTCGCTGCCGACCTGGTACTGCAGGGTTCCTCCGCTGCCCAGGCGGCGCAGATCGACGCCGGCACTTCGCGCGGCCTGACCCACGCTCGCGTAGTGGAGTTCACCAGCGTGGTAGCCGCCGATGCTGGCATCCAGTTGTCGAGCATCAAGGCCATCGACCCGTCCTACCCGCTGCGCGGCCAACTGCGCAGCGCCGCCACGCCCTATGGCAGCGAAACACCCGGCGGCGGGCCGGCGCCCGGGGAAGCCTGGGTCGAGGCACGCCTGCTGGCGGCACTGGGGCTGTCACTGGGCGACAGCATCGACGTGGGCATGAAGACCCTGCGCATGACCCGGGTGCTGACCTACGAACCGGATCGCGCCGGCAACTTCTACAGCCTCACCCCGCGAGTGCTGATGAACATCGCCGACCTGGACGCCACCGGCGTGATCCAGCCAGGAAGCCGGGTCACCTATCGCGACCTGTGGCGCGGCGAGCCGGACATCCTCGTGCAGTATCGCCAGGCGGTGGAGAAGGATCTTGCTGCCAACCAGCGGCTGCTCGACACCCGTGATGGCAACCGCCAGATTGGCGGCGCGCTGGGTCGCGCCGAACGCTACCTGAACATGGCCAGCCTGGTGGCGGTACTGCTGGCCGGCGTGGCCGTGGCGCTTTCGGCGAGCCGCTACGCCGCCCGCCGCCTGGACGCCAGCGCCCTGCTGCGCTGCCTGGGGCTGTCACGACACCAGGCGTTGGGCCTGTACTCGCTGCAACTGGCAATGCTGGGGCTGGTGGCGGCACTGGCCGGCGCCCTGCTTGGCTGGCTCGCGCAACTGGGGCTGTTCGCCCTCCTGCAGGGGCTGCTGCCCAGCACCGTGCCACCGGGCGGCATCGCCCCGGCACTGGCCGGCATCGGCACCGGCCTGGTGGCGCTGGCCGGCTTCGCCCTGCCACCGCTCGCCGCACTGGGCCGAGTGCCGCCTCTGCGTGTGCTGCGCCGCGACCTGCTGCCAGTTCCGCCCAGCAGTTGGCTGGTCTATGGCGCCGCATTGTTCGCCCTGGGCCTGATCATGTGGCGTCTGAGCCTCGACCTGCTGCTGACCTTCGCCCTGCTCGGCGGCGGCATGATCGCTGCGCTGCTGCTCGGCGGCCTGCTACTGCTCGGCTTGCGCAGCCTGCGCCGGTTGCTGATCGGTTCGCCGCTGCCCTGGCGCCTGGGGCTGGGCCAGTTGCTGCGCCATCCGCTGGCAGCCGCCGGCCAAGCGCTGGCCTTCGGCCTGATCCTGCTGGCCATGGCCCTGGTCGCGCTATTGCGCGCCGAGTTGCTGGACAACTGGCAGGCGCAGCTACCCAAGGATGCCCCCAACCACTTCGCCCTGAACATCCTGCCAGACGAGCGCGAACCCTTTGCCCAGCGCCTGCGCGAGGTCAATGCCACCTCGGCGCCGCTGTACCCGGTGATCCCCGGCCGTCTCACCCATATCAACGATCAGCCGGTACAACAGTTGGTGAGCAAGGAGTCCACCGGCGACCGTGCCGTGCAGCGTGACCTGAGCCTGACCTGGGCTGCCGAACTGCCCCAGGGTAATGCCTTGAGCGAAGGCGACTGGTGGCAGACACCACCGCCGGCCGACGGACCACCCGCGGTATCGGTCGAAGCGGAGCTGGCCGCAAGCCTCAAGCTCAAGCTGGGCGATCTGCTGACCTTCGACATTGGCGGCGAGCACCGCCAGGCACGGGTCAGCAGCCTGCGTACGGTGCACTGGGACAGCTTCCAGCCGAACTTCTACATGATCTTCCAGCCCGGCACCTTGCAAGGCCTGCCCGCCACCTACCTGACCAGCTTCTACCTCGCACCGGGGCACGATACCGACGTGGTCGCCCTGTCGCGGGCGTTTCCGGCGGTGACCATCCTCCAGGTTGATGCGCTGCTGGGGCAACTGCGCAGCATCCTCGCCCAGGTCACGTTGGCGGTGGAGTACGTACTGCTGTTCGTGCTCGCGGCAGGCCTTGCGGTGTTGTTCGCCGGCCTGCAGGCCACCCTGGACGAACGTATCCGCCAAGGCGCGCTACTGCGCGCCCTGGGCGCCGGTCGTGCACTACTGGTCAAGGCCCGGCGCATCGAGTTCGGCCTGCTTGGCGCCGCCAGCGGCCTGCTCGCAGCCCTGGGCTGCGAACTGATCACCTGGGCCCTGTATCGCTACGCCTTCGACCTGCACTGGGCGCCCCACCCCTGGCTGTTGGTGCTGCCACTGTTGGGCGCGATCCTGGTAGGCGGTGCCGGTGTGTTCGGCACCCGCCGCGCACTCAATGCGACACCACTGAGCGTACTGCGCGAGACTTGAGCCGATGGCGCCAGCTCGCCGTGCCCGCCAGCACGGTGAGCAGCACCATTGGCGTCCCCACCAGCAAGGCCAGTTGCCTCACGTCCAGATCCGGCCAGTGGCTGGCAACCAGCCCATAGGCCGCACCGCTGGCCATCTGCAGGAAAAAGAACTGCCCGGTGGACAGCCCGATGTCCTGCTGCACACAGCGCAGCAACCCAGCCTGGGTGGCCGGGATCACCATGCCAGTACTCAGCAGGATCGCCATCATCGGCACGACGAAGGCGCCCGCCGTCGGCCCGATCCAATGGACCGCCAGCCACAGGCCGCCCCAGCCGACAGTGCCGATGCCGGCCCCCACAGCCAGGATCTGCGCCAGGTCATGCCTGCGACTCAGGCGCCGGGCCAGGAAACTGCCGATGACATAACCCAGTGCACAGATCGCAATGAGGGTGCCGTACTCGAACGCACTGAACCCCAGCAATCTCTGGAAGGCGTAGGACGACGAGGACAGGAACGCAAAGTAGCTCATCCAGACCAGGCTGATACAACACGCGTGAAAGACGAACGCTCCCGTGCCCAGATTGCGCCTGTACACGCGCAGGATCGTGCCCACCGCAACACCCTGCCCCGTGCCCGGCAGGCGAGGCACAAGGCGCCAGAACACGAGCAGCACCAGCAGGTTGAACACCCCCACTAGCCCCAGTATCCCGCGCCACCCAACTTGCGGCAGCAGCGCCCCGCCCAGCAGCGGCGCAAGGCACGGCGTGATAGCGATGGCCGAAGCCAGCGTAGTGAGAATGCCCATGCGCTCGTGCTCGGCGAACACCTCGCGCACCACCATGCGTGTCGTTACCGTGCCGACGCAGCCGCCCAGGGCCTGCAGCAGACGGCCAATCATGAACGGAACGAAAGACGTCGCACTGGCCGCAAGCCCTGTGCCGAGCGCAGCCAGCAACAGCCCGCCCAACTGCACTGCGCGCGGCCCGTAGCGATCGCTCAAAAGCCCAGCCAGCATCATCGACAGCGCATAGCCGACCATATACATCACCAAGGTGCTCTGTACCTGACCAAGGCCAGACTGCAACTGCTCGGCCAGTTGTGCCGAGGCTGGCACCATGATGCCGAGACCGACCTGCGGTACCACCACCGCACTCAGCAAGGCCACTGACAATCCGGGCCGGTTCATGGCCGCACCCGCAACGCCAAAGACAATCGGACGGGCGAACGCAGCCCCACCGCTCTACACATGATTCGATGTTCCTTGAATGAAGGTTCGGGACGCCTGAAGGGCACGACGCTAAGGCTCTGCGTCAGGCGATTGAGGTTAGGGGCGGCGCTGCATAAGATGAAGGCCCATTAGGCCGTCCCGGGTATGGACCACTATGGCCAGAGGCAAGCAAGCCATTGCCCTCGACCTCGCCCTGCCGTTCGAACTGTCTGCCGGCAGCGCCACCGGCAAGCACCGGCTGCTGCATGGCTTTCTCCAGGAACTGGTGGTCAGCGGCCATCTGCCACCCGGCACCCTGCTGCCCTCAACACGCACGTTGGCACAGCGCTGGGGCGTAGCGCGCGGCACGCTGGAGGCGGTGTTCGAGCAACTCAAGCTGGAAGGCTTCATCGAGCGTCGCCAGGGCGCGGGCTCGCAGGTCACCCTGCAACTGCCCGATGCCCTGATCGCATCCGGCAACCCGACCGGCCACGCGCCACCAGCGCGGCCGATGCCCGATCCACAGTTGTTGCAAGCGCAGGTCCAGGCGCGCGTCCCCTTCGTCGCGCGCCTGCCCGACCCGAACTTGCTGGAGCAGAATCTTTTCCCGGCACGCCTGGAGGCCCCCGGCCTGCTTGAACGCTTGCCTGCGCAGGGTGACCCACGCCTGCGCCAGGCCATTGCAGCCCATCTGAGACTCTATCGAGGTATCGACTGCGAGGCGGATGACATCCTGGTCACCCACGGTATTCGCCACACCCTCGACCTGTTCAGCCGCGTGCTGCCCAGGCACCGGGCGCTCGCCCTCGAGGACCCAGGCTATGCCTGGGCCAGGCGGATTTTCGAACGCTCGGGGCACAGGCTGTTCAGCACGCCACTCGACGAACAGGGCCTGCGCGTCGATACCCTTGCCGACCATGAAACGCTCGGGGCGGTGCACGTGACGCCCGCCCATCAAGCGCCATTGGGCATCTGCATGAGCGTCGAACGCCGCCAGGCCTTGCTCGACTGGGCGCAGGCACAGGACGCGATAGTCATCGAGGACGATTACGACAGCGAGTACAACTATGCGAGTGCACCGCTGCCGGCGATCAAGGCGATCGACCACCATGACCGAGTGCTGTTCTGCGGCAGTTTCAACAAGACCTTGTTCAGCAACCTGCGCCTGGGCTTCGCCGTGGTGCCCCGCCGCCTGCACGCCGAAATGCTGGACACTCTGACGATCTCCGGGCAAGCGCCTGGCGCCCTCGGCCAGCGAGCCCTGGAGCAGATGCTCGGCAACGGCCAGTACGCGCGCCACCTGCGCATTGCCCGGCAGACCTACCAGCAACGCCGCGACCTGCTCATCGACAGGCTGCGCCGGCACACTGACGTGCGAATTGCCGGCGAGCAGTCAGGGCTGCATTTCATCCTCTGGTTGCCCGAAGGCTGCAACGAACAGCAATTCTGCCAACAGGCCCGCGAGCAGGGCCTGATGCTTCAGCCGCTCGGACTGTTCACCCGTGAACATGCCTGGCCTCCAGGCGTACTGGTGGGCTACGCCTCGTTGACCGAGGCGCAGATTGCGCTGGCCGGGGACTCGCTGGGGCGGCTGTACCGGGATGCGCTCACTGGGCGCCGTAGTGGATGCGATTGATGTACCAGGTCGCTTCGCCCGTGGGCGTATGCACCAGCACTTCGTCGCCCTCTTCTTTCTTCAGCAACGCGCGGGCCATGGGTGAGTCGATGGAGATGTAGTCGTTGCGACCGTAGATTTCGTCGTAACCGACGATGCGAAACGTCAGGGTTTCGCCGTCGTCGTTCTCGATCTCGACCCAGGCACCGAAGAACACCTTGCCTTCCTGCTCCGGGGAATAGGCGACGACTTTCACATCCTCGAGGCGCTTGCGCAGGTAGCGGACCCGCCGATCGATCTCGCGCAGCAATTTCTTGTTGTACTGGTAATCGGCGTTCTCGCTGCGATCCCCCAGCGACGCGGCCCAGGTCACCTTCTGGGTGATCTCGGGGCGGTAGACGCGCCACAGGTGGTCCAGCTCCTTCTTGAGGGCGTCATGACCTTCGGTGGTGATGATGTTGGTACTCAAACCGCTTGCTCTCCTCGGCACAGCCACAGCAGGCGCCTTGGGCCTGCCGGGTTACCGAGCTTAACCAAAAACAGAAGCCGCCACACCCCGCTCAGCGACGGGTGATCAGGCCCTGGCGCGCGATGCGGGTCAACTGGCCGATGATCTCGCCGGCATCCTCGCCGATCGGGGCCTGGATTACGGCCAGGTCAAAGCGATCGTTGGCGTAATGGGCAAGGTTGCAAGCCGCTTCGGCGAACTGGATGAGGAAGGCGCGGGCCTGGCCCTTGCGGCGCGAGAAGCCGTCGAGGTTACGCAGGAGCGTGGGTTGATGCTGGCCACCGAGCAGGATGCGCGGAGTGCGGGAGGCCTGGTCAACAGGCAGTGGGGTCAGGCAGACACTGGTACGTGGGCAACTCATGGTGGTATCTCTTCGCCTCGCAAATCCCGCTGGGCAGCGGTGGGAGGCGTCACCGAACCAGCGCTTTAGCGGTATTTCGGATCGCCCGGGGGCCTCTCCTGCGCCCCGCAAGTAGCTGTTTAAATCGGCGCAAGCGGTATCGTAGAGCGTCGGACGGCAAGCTGCAAGAGGGCATTCACTTGCAGCTTGCCGCAGGGTGGTTGCAACGAGATGTCAGCGGGCGATCAGACGATCCAGAGACAGGCGCCCCGCCCCTTCGACCAGCACCGCCAGCGTGCCGCCCAACAGTGCCAGGGCGAACTCGTAGCCGTTGTTGGACATGAACAGACCATTGCCGATGTGCACCGAGAAGATCGCCACCACCAGCGTCACGCTCAGCGCCAGCGCCGCCGGGCGGGCCAGCAGGCCGAGCAGCAGTGCCAGGCCGCCGAAGAACTCCGCGCTGCCCGAAAGCAGGGCCATCAGATAGCCAGGGGCCAGGCCAATGCTTTCCATCCATTGACCTGTGCCTTCCAGGCCATGGCCACCGAACAGGCCGAACAGCTTCTGTGAGCCATGCGCCATGAAGATGATGCCGACCAGGATGCGGATGATGCTGAGGCCGAAACCGGCGCGGGTGACGAACAGGGCGTTGAGGGAGGGATTCATCGGGTGAGCTTCCTTGAAATGTCAGGTTGGAATGGCCGCCATCTTAATCAAACCAACGAATAAGAAAACCGCAAAAAACCCAACAAACAAATCGAAAAAGTCGATTTATCAGCGTTTCGCAACCCGCTCCAAGGCGCTGCGCTCACGGTTGAATGCCAGGAAGTACTTGTTGACGCTGTTGACGAAGTTCACCGGCCCCATCCCCACCTGCTCCATGGCGATGCGCTCGGTCTGGAAAAACCACTGGTTGCCGTTGAGGCCGCGGCGACGGGCCTCGGCGCGCATGGCCTGGACACGCTCCGGACCGAGGTTGTAGGCGGCGAGAATGAAGGCCATGCGCTCACGCTCATTGAGCTGCGGGCTGGAAAAGAACTTGCGCCGGATCAACGCGAGGTAGCGCGCGCTGGCCTGAACATTGCCATCGACCGTGGCGGTATTGCTCACGCCCACCCGTTGCGCGGCGGCCGGGGTGATCTGCATCAGCCCATGGGCGCCCCCTGTGCCGCGAGCCTTGGGATCGAACGTCGACTCCTTGAACGCCAAGGCCGCCAGATTGAGCCAGTCGATCTGCTGGTCGGCGCCGTGCTTCTGCAACACCGCGCGCAGCGACTCCAGGCGCTGGCGGTCCTGGCGAGCCAACGGATTGTGCACGCGGTACTGGCGTCGATAGATGCGCTCGAAGGCTGCATCCTGGTTGTCCGGCGCACGGTAAACGGCGAGGAAGCGGTCCACGCTGGCCAGCAACTGCTCGGCATCCCTGCGCACATACCAGCGCATGGCCTGAGGCTGGCTCAGGCGCAACTGGGTGTCCAGGCGCAGCTTGGGCATCACCCGCGCCCAGCGTTGGGCGATGGGGCGCTCCACCACGGTCAGGTGATAGATGCCGGCCTGGACCATCTCCAGTACATCCTCGACGGCCAGGGTGGGGTCGACCCACTCGATCTTCACCAGCGGGCGCTTGCGCAGGGCCAGCTGCTGGTTGATCTGCTCGATCACCGCACCGGCAGCGCTGGCGGTAGTCAGCGCGATGGTGCGCCCGGACAGTTGCTCGACCCGGCTGAAGGCCCGTTCGCCCTTGCGCCCGACCAGCAGCAACGGCACCTGGTCAAGCACCGGTGCACTGACACCGACACCCTGCACCAGCCCCGCATCAAGCAATTCGCCGGGCGCGGCAAGGTCGCCTTCACCGCGCTGCAGGGCACCTATCAGTTGTTCCTTGGCGCGCGGGATGATCTGCAGCGTGATTTCCTGACCATCCGCGACCCGCGCATTGAGAAAATGCTCCAGCGCGCGCAGGCGATAGTATTCGATACCTACCGGTTCGCCCTTGACCTCGCCTGAGCTGTTGCGACTCTGGTTGACCAGCACCCGCAACACCTTGCTCGCACGAATCTGCGCAAGGTCACGACTCTGGCTGGTCGGCACATGCTGCAATGGGCCGGCTTCGCGGGCGATGGCTGGCTCAGCGGCGATCAGCCCGAGCAACAGCAAGGTCGTCAGCAGGGTTCGCAGCATGAAAAGGGTCCAGGAGCGGTTGGCGGAAACCATGCGCCGAGCGCTGCGCATGACAAATGACGGCAAGAGACCATGGCAAACGTTTGAAGTTCTTGGATTTTTTGCGAACTTGCAGATTTTGCTATGCTGGCCGCCCCGCGGCACGAGGTAGCACCATGCAACTGATCGATATCGGCGTCAACCTGACCAACAGCAGCTTTCACGACCAGCAGGCGGCGATCGTCGAACGCGCCCTGGCCGCCGGCGTGGCGCAGATGGTGGTGACCGGCACCAGCCTAGCCGTCAGCGAAGAGGCCCTGGCGCTGTGCCAGCGCCTGGATGAGGCCGGCAAACACCTGTTCAGCACAGCCGGTGTCCACCCTCACGATGCCAGCCATTGGGAAAGTGCCAGCGAACGCACACTGCGCGATCTGCTGGCCCAGCCGCGGGTGCTCGCCGTAGGTGAATGCGGGCTGGACTTCAACCGAGACTTCTCCCCGCGCCCACAGCAGGAACAAGCCCTGGAGGCGCAACTGGCCCTGGCTGTCGAACTGCAGTTGCCGGTCTTCCTGCATGAGCGCGATGCCAGCGAGCGGTTATTGGCAATCCTCAAGCACTACCGCGACCAGTTGCCAGCGGCCGTGGTGCACTGCTTCACCGGCGAGCGCCAGGCGCTGTTCGCCTACCTCGACCTGGACCTGCACATCGGCATCACCGGCTGGATCTGCGACGAGCGACGTGGGACGCACCTGCATCCGCTGGTAGGCAATATTCCCGAAGGCCGGCTGATGCTCGAAAGCGATGCGCCCTACCTGCTGCCGCGCAGCCTGCGGCCAAAACCGAAGAGCGGACGCAACGAACCGGCGTTCCTGCCTGAAGTACTGCGTGAAGTCGCCTTGCATCGGGGCGAAAGCCTCGAACACTGTGCCCGGCACACCACGGCGACAGCCAAGGATTTCTTCAAGCTCCCTTGACGCATGTCATGAAGGCTTCGCGCGCGAGCGGACACAATGATGGCACCTTGCCAATAATGTTTCCGCTCAACTCAGAGAAGACCTACCATGGGTGCCTGGCTTAGCAATATTTCCCTGAAGTACAAGTTCTGGGCTGTCAATGCAGTGGCCTTCGTAACCACCTTGCTGCTGGTGCTCTACGCGGTGTACCTGGAGCAGCAGGCTCGCGCCGAGTCGGCCCAGGCGCAAGCCGTCGCCCAGGCCGAACTGCTGGCCGCCTGGCCAGCTGCACAACCCCTTCCCCAACTGCCACAAATGATCCGTTGGCAGGATGGCCAGACCCCGAGCTTTGCCGGCGAGCCCCTCGAGGCCCTGCGTGACGGCCAAGGCTGGGTCGCGTTGCCCGCCGCGTGGCTGCTTGGCGACAATCCGTTGCGCGGTGCCCAGGTGCTGCGCCAGAGCAGTCAGCACATTGCCGTGCTGGCAGCATCGCCAAGCCTGCGTCAGGTATTCATCGACCGCTTCAGCAACTACGCGGTGTGCGTGCTGATTCTCATGCTGGCGATGCTTTGCGCTTCGCAGTTGCTGATCCGTTTCCTGCTCAGCCAGCTCAACACCCTCAAGGATGTGATGTTGCACGTGGAAAGAACCGGCGACCTGTCGGCTCGCGTGCCGCTGGCCTGCGGCGACGAAGTGGGCCAGATGGCCGGGGCCTTCAACGCCATGCAGACGACCTACCACCGCGTGGTCAGCACCGTGGCCGACACTGCTGCCCAACTGGACTCGGGCGCGGCGCGCCTGGCGGCGAGCATGGATGATGTGCGCCACGGCATGATCGGCCAGCAGAGCGAAACCGACCAGGCGGCGACGGCGATCAACGAAATGTCCGCCACCGTGCACCATATCGCCCAGCATGCCGGCGCTACCCGCGACCTGTCGCAAAGCGCCGACAGCCTCGCCGGCAGCGGCCAGGAGGTGGTCAGCCGGGTACAGGACTCGATCGCCGGGCTGTCCAGCGGCGTGCAGCAGACGGCCGAAATGATTCGCCAACTGGCGGACGACAGCCAGAAGATCAACAGCGTGGTCAGCGTGATCCACAGCATCGCCGAACAGACCAACCTGCTGGCCCTCAATGCCGCCATCGAGGCGGCACGCGCCGGCGACCTGGGCCGCGGCTTCGCGGTGGTGGCCGACGAAGTACGCAACCTGGCCAAGCGCGTGCAGAACTCCACCAACGAAATCACCACCATGGTGTCCGCACTTCAGGCAGGCACCCGTGATGCCGTAGAGTACATGCAGGAGAGCTCCTATAAAGCCGACGATTGCGTCAAACAGGCCCGCGAAGCCGGGGACGCACTGGCCGAGATCACCCGCGCGGTGGCGCAGATGCGCGAGAGCAATACACAGATCGCCGTGGCCGCCGAGCAGCAGAGCCAGGTCGCCGAGGAGATGAATCGGGCAGTGGTGAGCATCCGCGACGTCACCGAAGAAACCGTACAGCAGACCGTCGGATCGGCCACTACCAGCAACGCGCTGGCGACCCTCGCCGGCGAGCTGAACAAAGCCATTGGCCAGCTCAAGCTATAGTCCCAATAAACAGCCTCGATTGGCCCCCTGCGGGGGGCCGCACTAAGCTTTGGACATGACCAAGGGGAATCGTCCATGAGCAAACGTCTGCCGAATCTGCCCGCCTGGCAATGGCGCGGCTACCACCATAATCACCGGCACCCGACCAACCTGGTGCTGCACCTGATTGCCGTACCGCTGTTCATCCTTGGTGCCTTGCTGGTGCTTTCAGGCCTGTTCTCGCTCGACATCACCCAGCTTGCCGTAGGCGTGATCGCCCTGATCGCAGGGCTTGGCATGCAGCGCCAGGGCCATCGCCTGGAGGCCGAGCAACCCGAGCCGTTCAGCGATCGGCAGGACGCCTTGAAACGTCTGCTAACCGAACAGTTCATCACCTTCCCACGTTTCGTCCTGAGCGGTGGCTGGTGGCGTGCCTGGCGCGAGCGCCACAAGCATCGGCCCTGAACACGCGACAGGGCTCAGGCGAACACCGTCACCGTCTGCCGGCTCAAGGCCAACAAGCGGCCGTCCGCCGACCACAAGCGGGCTGCGGCATGCCCATAACCATCACGGGCGTGCTCGGTCTCTACACAGTACTGGTACCAGTCCTGTGTGGTCAGCTCAGGCAATGGCTGGACGAACTCGATGGTCCAGGTCAGGGTGCTGCCTGCGGCAGGCTGCTTTAGATAAGGCATCAGGCTCGGCGGCCAGGCATCGACCAGCGCCAGCAGGTGCGACACTTCGAGCGGCGCCTTCGGCAGGTCGCGCAGGCGCACCCAGCCACCCATCTGGCGCGATGCGTTGCCGGAGAACGGTAGCCCCCCGATCGCCCAGCGCAGTGCTACCTTGCGCATGAACTCAGGCATGACGCCCTTGATGTAGGGCAGCTCCGGCGCCGAGTCCTCCAGAGCCTTGAACGCTGGCGCTGGCTCAGCCGGCACCTCAACCACCGACGAGCGCCCAGCACCGAAGTTGCCCTGCACCAGCGTCACCACCTGCCCATCCTGAATCGCGCGCCCCAGCAGCGTGCTCACTGCCTTGCCCTCACGCAGCACCTCGGCTTCGAAACGAATCGGCACGTCCGGTGCCGCCGGGCCTACGAAACTGATGGCCAACGAACGCACCGGACGTCCGTCGCTGATCTTCTGGCACATCGCCTCATAGACCAGCGCCGCCATCAACCCGCCAAACGAAGCGCGGCCCTGGGCCCAGTCTGCAGGGATACTGACCGCCGCAGGATTGCGGCGCACAGCCTTTAGCAGTTCATCGAAATTCATGGAAGTCCTTGGCCTCTATCGACAACGGGGGTCAAGGCGCATGGTAACCAGCGGGCTGGCGCAGGGCAGCCCGCATATCGGTCATTTACTGGGGTTATCGACGCGACAGAGCCTTGCGCAACGACTCCAAGGTGGCATCGCAGGTGCGCTCGACCTCCTGCAACTCGGTTTCCCAGGCCGCCTTGCACGGCGCCAGGTCGGGATGCTCGCGCAACTGCAGCAACCATTGAACACGATCATGCCAATCGCCCAGGTCCCCTTGCGCCTGCTTGAGCAGCTTCTGAAGCTTCTTCGCCGCGTGGCGCAACTGCGGGTAGGCTTCATCGCCGTAGCGCACCCGCTTGATCAACAGACGCAAGCGATGCCGGTCGTGGGCCGGATCGTCGATGGCCGCTTCCAGCTTGCGCCATTGCTTGCGCAGGCGTTTGTCGATGCGCGTGCCCAAGTCATTCGCAAGGCCTTCGCGTTGCGAAGCACGCAGGAACAGCGGGAACGAATCCAGTATCGCCAGCAGCCGGGTCAACTGCGGGCTGGCAGCCACACTGGCGAACGTCGCCGCCCTGCCCTGCAGGCGCCGCTGCCCGGCCTGCACATACCCCGCAGAGATCAACTGCGCGGCCAGCACCTCGCGGTCGCGCAAGGGCGTGGTGAGCGTGCCCAGCGATTTCGCGGCATCCTCCAACTGCTCGACACCCGGCAGCTCGCGCAAGGGTCGCAGCAGGCTGCGCAGGCGCCTGACGGTAGTGCGCAGGTCGTGCAAGGCTTCGCTGTCGGTATCGGCGGCCAGGCGTTCCCGGCAGGCCAACAGACGCACCTGCAGGGCCAAGATCTGAACGACTACATGGTCGAGCATGGCGGGCATGTCAGCCTCCTCCGTCAACGGCCTGCACGGGACTCACGGATATAGAACCGCGCTCGCTCGGCTTTGCTGCTGCACCCCTCGAACGCCTCGAACTGCTGCTGGGTCTTGGCGCCGGTCAGCAGCGACAACGCCTTGGAGTAGCTCACGGTACCCGCAAACCCTTCGGCCTTGGCGAGGTCGAGCTCCTTCCAGGCGGCATCCAACTGGGTCGCGCAACTGTCGCGATAGGCCGTCTTGCCCGCACAGCCAGCAAGGGCCAGGGCAATCAGGGGAAGGCAGATCCAGGCTTTCATCAAGTATTACCTCAGGAAGGACAAAACAGTCGCTGTTCGACGGCCGGCAACGTGAAAAGTGCCATGCTCAGCGTAGCCCAGCGCGCAACGACATTGAAGCACGGGCAGCAATGGGTGCATTGTGGGAACACGCGCGAAATGCCTTGGGGGAAAAAGTATGAGCAAGCGTGTCGCACTGGTGCTCGGTTCGGGCGGTGCCCGGGGATATGCGCACATCGGCGTGATCGAGGAGATCGAGCGTCGCGGCTACGAAATCGCCTGCATCGCTGGCTGCTCGATGGGTGCTGTGATTGGTGGCATCTATGCCGCCGGCAAGCTCGACGAGTATCGCCGCTGGATCGAAAGCCTGGATTATCTCGACGTGCTGCGCCTGGTGGATGTGAGCTTTCGCCTGGGCGCCATCCGCGGCGACAAGGTATTTGGGCAAATCCGCAAGATCGTCGGCGAGATCAACATCGAACAATTGCGAATCCCCTATACCGCCGTTGCCACCGACCTGACCAACCAGCAGGAGATCTGGTTCCAGGAAGGCTGCCTGCACCAGGCCATGCGCGCCTCGGCGGCGATCCCCAGCCTGTTCACGCCCGTCATGCAGGGCAACCGCATGCTGGTCGATGGCGGCATTCTCAATCCACTGCCGATCGTCCCAGTGGTGTCCAGCCACTGCGACCTGATCATCGCGGTCAACCTCAACGCCACCAATCAGAAACAGTACCAGTTGCCGGTGATCGAACGCCCGGCGGCGTTCAGGATGCGTTTCGAATCGGTGATCAGTTCGCTGGGGGCACGCATGCCGTTTCGCCGCAAGCCGGCCGAGCAACTGATGCGTATCGAACAGGAAATCGTCGCCGAACGCATGAGCCAGACAAACCCGTGGCTGAGTGAATCCGCCGACCCGGAAAGCCAGCAACCGGCAGCGGCACCGGAGCGCGAAGGCGCCCCGAAGTCGGCGACCGGTTCGTTCATCATCGATAACGTCGGGCCTGCCTCGCTACTCGACCTGATCAACCAAAGCTTCGAGGTGATGCAGACTTCGCTGGCACAGTACAAGATCGCAGGGTATCCACCGGATGTACTGATCAATGTACCGAAACGGGTATGCCGGTTCTTCGAGTTCTACAAGGCGCCGGAGCTGATTGCCCTGGGACGGGAGATTGCCCGGGATACGCTGGACAGTCATGAGGGGGAGCGGCGATAGCGCTCCTGTAGGCGGTAATCTTTTCGCGGGCAAGTCGGGGCGCCGAACTGCCGCTGCGACTTGCCCGCGAAAAAGACACCGCGCTGCCTGGCACGGGCTACGCCCGTGTTCGCGGGCAAGCCCGCTCCCACAGGGGGTGGGCTGGCCTCTAGATTTTGAACAAGACAGTTGCTCCTGCAGAGTAGATGCCGGAAACGAAACAGGCCGCATAAGCGGCCTGTTTCGTTACGACGACAGCACTCAGTAACGGGTGATGTCGGCGCTGGCTTCCAGTTGCTTGCGGAAGGCTGCAAAGTCCTGCTGGCCGGCGCGCGAAGCGAGGTAGCGACGAATCTGCACCTTCTCCTCGTCAGAGGCGGCAGCACCTTCGTTGACACCCTTGAGCTGCAGTACGACCAGGCTGCCGTCACCCAGGACAACACTGCCGTAGACCGGCTTGTCCTTGGACTCAGGCTTGGCCATGCGGAACGCGGCCTGCAGTTCGGCCGGGTCGATGCCTTCCTGGCTGCGGGTCACCGCCTCCTGCACCTTCCACTTCTGCCCTTCGTAGTCGGCGCCCTTGGCGATCGACCCATCACGCAGGCCGGCAATCAGCTTGTCCGCCTTGGCCTTGAGCTCGGCGGTCGCCTTCTCCTTGGCCAAGTGTTCGCTGATGTTCTTCGACACGGCTTCCAGCGCCAGTTGCTCCGGCTTGCGGTGCTCTTTCACACGCAGTACCACCACGGTTTCAGGGTCCAGCTCCAGGGCAGTGCTGTTGGCGCCTTCGTCCATCACCTCTTCACTGAACGCCGCCTGGATCACCGAACGGTTGGCGGTGATGCCCTCGCCGCCTTCACGGCCGAACGGTGCCGAAGTCTGTACCTTCAAGCCCAGCTCCTGCGCAGGTTGCGCCAGGTCGGAGGCTTCGAAGGCCGAGTCTTCCAGTTGCTTGGTGACTTCGACGAACTTCTGCTCGACCTGCTGGGTTTTCAGCTCGTGGGTCAGCTTGTCCTTCAGGCTGGCGAAGGTCGGCACTTCAGGTGCCTCGACACCCAGCAGCTTGATCAGGTGGTAGCCGTACTCGGTGCGAACCGGTGCCGACACCTGGTCCTTGTTCAACTTGTACAGGGCATCCTCGAAGGCCGGGTCATAGACACCCGGACCTGCAAAGCCGAGGTCACCGCCATTGGCCGCCGAGCCCGGGTCCTGGGAGAACTCCTTGGCCAACTTGGCGAAGTCCTCGCCCTTGGACAGGCGCTGCTGAATTTCTTCGATGCGGGCCTTGGCCTGGGCGTCGTCGGTCTTGCCGTTGACTTCGATCAGGATGTGCGCAGCGCGGCGCTGCTCCGCGAGGTTGGCGATTTCCTTTTCGTACAGCGCCTTGAGCTCGTCTTCGTTGACCGAAACCTGGTCGAAGAACGCAGACTTCTTCAGCTCGATGTAATCGATGACCACCTGATCAGGGGTCATGAATTCCTTGGCGTGCTGGTCGTAATGGGCCTTGACCTCTTCATCGCTCACCTTGACCGCAGCCGGGTTGGCCTTGAAGGTCAGCGAAGCGAAATCGCGGGTCTGGTTCTCCAGACGGGCGAAGGCGTCGACTTGATTGTCGGTAACGAAGCTGCTGCCTGCCAGGCCGGTACGCAGCTGGCCGATGAGCATTTCCTGGGCGAGCATTTCACGGAACTGCATGCGACCGTAGCCCATCTGGCGGATGACGGCGTCAAAGCGCTCGGCGCTGAACTTGCCATCGACCTGGAACTCAGGCGTCTGCAGGATCAACTGATCCAGTGCAGCTTCGGAGAAAGCGAACTTGGCGTCTTCGGCGCCCTGCAACAGCAGCTTGCGATCGATCAGCCCCTTGAGCGCGGCTTCACGCAGCATCTTCTCGTCCAGCATCGCCGGATCGAAATCCTTGCCCAGCTGTTGCATCAGCTGGCGGCGCTGCATGTCGACGGCCTGGCTCAGCTCGTTCTGGCTGATGGTCTGGCCATTGACCTTGGCGGCATCCTGGCTGTGGCTGGCGGCCTGGAAGATGGCCTCGAAACCGGTCAGTGCCATCAGCACGACGATGAGGCCAATGATGGTCTTGGCAATCCAACCCTGTGAATTGTCCCTGATATTCTGCAGCATGCGTCCCCCAGAAACGGTCGTACCACTGCATCGACAACCGCGGAGAGTGGGTAGAATCCTGATAAAAGAAAGGCGCATCCGAGGATGCGCCTTTTCTTAGCAAACGTGGCAGGCGGGAACGTTTGCGGCCCCCGCCGCTACGTGCTCGGACCTGGCCAGGCCGGGTCCGGCTGAAAGAGACGACTTAGTTGACGGCGTCTTTCAGGCCTTTGCCAGCTTTGAAGCCTGGAACCTTGGCAGCAGCGATCTTGATCGCCTTGCCGGTTTGTGGGTTACGGCCGGTGCGCTCAGCGCGCTCCTTGACGGAGAAGGTACCAAAGCCAACCAGAACGACGTCGTCGCCTGCTTTCAGGGCACCGGTTACGGAGTCAATTACTGCGTCCAGCGCGCGGCCGGCTACAGCTTTCGGGATGTCAGCAGAAGCGGCGATAGCGTCAATCAGTTCCGACTTGTTCACTCTAAGTCCCCTTATTTCTCTATTGAGTTTGTTTCTAAGTATGTAATGAAAAGCTTATGAAACGATCATTGGGTGGCCTGTTGACACTGGCGTGCCGCTTTATAGCAAGGCCCCGAAAAAGCTGTCAACCAAAGGCCCCAATGAGATACGAACTAGTGCGTGCTAATTCTTTCCTTAGCATCGCTGTCGCGCTTCTCTTCTTTCGCGACAATCTCCGGAGCCACATCTGGCAAGGGCTCCGGGGCGTATTGCAGCGCAATTTGCAGGACCTCGTCAATCCATTTAACCGGTTTGATTTGCAGATCCTGTTTTATATTTTCAGGAATCTCCTTCAGGTCACGCACATTTTCCTCGGGAATGATGACTGTCTTGATCCCGCCGCGGTGCGCCGCAAGCAGTTTTTCCTTCAGCCCACCGATGGCAAGCACCTGGCCGCGCAGGGTGATTTCACCGGTCATCGCCACGTCGGCACGCACCGGAATCTGGGTCAGCGCCGAGACCAGTGCAGTGCACATGCCGATACCGGCACTCGGGCCATCCTTGGGCGTAGCGCCCTCAGGCATGTGGATGTGCACGTCGTGCTTCTCGTGGAAATCGGCAGCGATGCCCAGGCTGCGGGCGCGGCTGCGTACCACGGTCTGCGCGGCGGTGATCGATTCGACCATGACATCGCCGAGCGAGCCGGTCTTGATCAACTGCCCCTTGCCCGGAATCACCACCGCCTCGATGGTCAGCAGTTCACCGCCGACCTGGGTCCAGGCAAGGCCTGTGACCTGGCCGATCTGGTCCTGGGTTTCGGCCAGACCATAACGGAACTTGCGCACACCCAGCAGGTGTTCGAGCTGCTCGCCGGTGACCTTGACCTTCACCTGCTTGTTGCCGGCATGCTCCTTGACCACCTTGCGGCAGACCTTGGCAATCTGGCGCTCCAGGCCACGCACACCGGCCTCTCGAGTGTAATAGCGGATGATGTCGCGGATCGCGGCGACATCGACTTCCAGCTCTTCCTTCTTGAGGCCGTTGGCCTTGACCTGCTTGGGCACCAGGTACTTGACCGCAATGTTGACCTTCTCGTCCTCGGTGTAGCCTGGCAGACGAATGATCTCCATCCGGTCCAGCAACGCTGGCGGGATGTTCATCGAGTTGGAGGTGCACAGGAACATCACGTCCGAGAGGTCGTAGTCGACTTCCAGGTAGTGATCGTTGAAGTTGTGGTTCTGCTCGGGGTCGAGCACTTCCAGCAGTGCCGAGGCGGGATCGCCGCGCATGTCACTGCCCATCTTGTCGATTTCGTCGAGCAGGAACAGCGGGTTGCGCACCCCGACCTTGGTCATCTTCTGGATCAGACGCCCCGGCATCGAACCGATGTAGGTACGGCGGTGGCCACGGATCTCGGCCTCGTCACGCACACCGCCCAATGCCATGCGCACGAACTTGCGGTTGGTGGCGGAGGCGATCGACTCGGCCAGCGACGTCTTGCCCACGCCGGGCGGACCGACCAGGCACAGCACGGGGCCGCGGATCTTCTTCACGCGCTTCTGGACTGCGAGGTACTCGAGGATACGCTCCTTCACCTCTTCCAGGCCGTAGTGGTCGGAATCGAGGATCTCCTCGGCCTTGGCCAGGTCCAGACGCACCTTGCTCTGGGCTTTCCAGGGCACCTGCACCAGCCAGTCGAGGTAAGAGCGTACCACCGTGGCCTCGGCGGACATCGGCGACATCTGCTTGAGCTTGTTCAGCTCGGCCTGGGCCTTGGTCAGGGCATCCTTGGGCAGGCCAGCGGCATCGATTCGCTTTTTCAGCTCTTCGACTTCGTTGTGCCCTTCATCACCATCACCGAGCTCCTTCTGAATGGCCTTCATCTGCTCATTCAGGTAGTACTCGCGCTGGCTGCGCTCCATCTGCTTCTTGACCCGGCCACGGATGCGTTTCTCGACCTGCAGCAGGTCGATTTCGGCGTCCAGCAGCGCCAGCACGTGCTCGACACGGGCCGACAGGTCGATGATCTCGAGGATTTCCTGCTTCTGTTCGATCTTCAGCGCCATGTGCGCGGCCATGGTATCGACCAGGCGCCCCGGCTCTTCGATGCTGTTGAGCGAGGACAGCACTTCGGCAGGCACTTTCTTGCCCAGCTGAACGTACTGTTCGAACTGCGACAGCAGGCTGCGCACGAACACTTCGGACTCGCGCTCAGCCGCCTCGACCTCGTCGATCAGGCTGACTTCGGCGCGAACGTGGCCTTCGACCTCGGTGAAGCGCTCGACCGCACCGCGCTGCTCGCCTTCGACCAGCACCTTGACGGTGCCATCAGGCAGCTTGAGCAGTTGCAGGACGGTAGCAATGGTGCCGACGCGATACAGGGCATCTTCGCCCGGATCGTCGTCGGCCGGGTTCTTCTGGGCCAGCAGGAGGATCTGCTTTTCGCCCGTCATCGCGGCCTCTAGGGCTTCGATGGACTTCTCGCGTCCCACGAACAGCGGGATAACCATGTGCGGATAAACGACGACATCGCGCAATGGCAAAAGAGGCAAGTCGAGGGTGGTCTTCATGATTTCGCCTCTACAGCGGCCTTGGGGCCGGAAACCGGTGGAAATAGTGCTTGGAGCTAATGTGGGGGCAGGTCCGCAAAAATACAAGCCGCTGGCGCCAGAAAAGCAGAAAGGGGCCCATGGGCCCCTTTCTGTTTCAACGTGTCAGGCGTGCGACTCAGGCGTCAGGCACGGCCTTGGCTTGCGGCTCGCTGTTCTCGTAGATCAGCAGCGGCTGCGAAGTACCGTCGATAACGCTCTCGTCGATCACCACCTTGCTGACATCCTTCTGCGAAGGAATCTCGTACATGGTGTCGAGCAGCACGCCTTCGAGGATCGAACGCAGGCCACGGGCGCCGGTCTTGCGCTCCAGAGCCTTGCGAGCAACGGCCTTGAGGGCGTCGCTGCGGAACTCGAGGTCCACGCTTTCCATCTCGAACAGCTTGGCGTATTGCTTGGTCAGGGCGTTCTTCGGCTCGGTGAGAATCTGCATCAAGGCAGCTTCGTCCAGCTCGTCGAGCGTGGCCAGAACCGGCAAGCGACCGACGAATTCCGGAATCAGGCCAAACTTGACCAGATCGTCCGGCTCGACTTCGCGCAGCGACTCACCCACCTTCTTGCCTTCCTGCTTGCTGCGCACTTGCGCGCCGAATCCGATACCACCTTTGGTGGAGCGGTTCTGGATGACCTTCTCGAGACCCGAGAATGCGCCACCGCAGATGAACAGGATGTTACGCGTGTCGACCTGCAGGAACTCCTGCTGCGGGTGCTTGCGGCCACCCTGGGGCGGCACGGAGGCCACGGTGCCCTCGATCAGCTTCAGCAGTGCCTGCTGCACGCCTTCGCCCGAAACGTCACGGGTGATGGACGGGTTGTCCGACTTGCGCGAGATCTTGTCGATCTCGTCGATGTAGACGATGCCCATCTGGGCCTTTTCCACATCGTAGTCGCACTTCTGCAACAGCTTCTGAATGATGTTCTCGACGTCCTCACCCACATAACCGGCTTCGGTCAGGGTGGTGGCGTCGGCAATGGTGAACGGCACGTTCAACAGGCGCGCAAGGGTTTCGGCGAGCAGGGTCTTGCCCGAGCCGGTAGGCCCGATCAGGAGGATGTTGCTCTTGCCGAGTTCGACCTCGTCGCCCTTCTTGTCACGCTGGTTCAGGCGCTTGTAGTGGTTGTACACCGCTACGGCAAGCACCTTCTTGGCGCGCTCCTGACCAATGACGTACTGGTCCAGGATGCCGCTGATTTCTTTCGGCGAAGGTAGTTTGTGCGCGTTGCTCTCGGCCTGGGCTTCCTGCACCTCCTCTCGGATGATGTCGTTGCACAGGTCGACGCACTCGTCGCAGATAAATACCGAGGGCCCGGCAATCAATTTGCGCACTTCGTGCTGGCTTTTGCCGCAGAAGGAGCAATAGAGCAATTTGCCGTTGTCCTCGCCGTTACGGGTGTCAGTCATTCGATCGATCCAATCCGGTAGGCTTGCAACACAAGATGAAGGCAATTGCGGGCTTTTTCAAGTCCGCAGGCGGGCCCTTTCGGCGCCCGCCCGCTCTGGCGCCTGGGCTCAGGATACCAGTTGCCGCTTGTCGTAGACCGAGTCGACCAGGCCGTACTCGGCCGCGCGCGAGGCGCTCATGAAGTTGTCACGCTCGGTGTCGCGCTTGATGGTCTCGAGGTCCTGGCCGGTGTGGAAGGCCAGCAGCTCGTTCAGGCGCGCCTTGATGCTGAGGATTTCCTGGGCGTGGATCTCGATGTCGGTCGCCTGGCCCTGGAAGCCGCCCAGCGGCTGGTGAATCATCACGCGCGAGTTCGGCAGGCAGTGACGCTTGCCTGCCGCACCAGCGGCCAGCAGGAAGGCGCCCATGCTGCAGGCCTGGCCGATGCAGATCGTGGAGACGTCCGGCTTGATGAACTGCATGGTGTCGTAGATCGACATGCCTGCGGTGACCGAGCCACCCGGCGAGTTGATGTACAGATGGATATCCTTGTCCGGGTTTTCCGCTTCAAGGAACAGCAGCTGCGCCACAACCAGGTTGGCCATGTAGTCCTCTACAGGACCCACCAGGAAGATCACACGCTCCTTCAACAGGCGCGAGTAGATGTCGTAGGCACGTTCGCCACGGGCGGACTGCTCGATAACCATCGGGACCAGACCGCCTGCGGCCTGGATGTCAGAGCTCTGCTGAATATAAGAATTGCGGGACATGTCCTGCACTCACTCCCAAATAGTCATGGCTTTAATAACGCACAAGCCAGCCCGAAGGCTGGCTTGTGGGGTTTCCTACGAGAGTAGCAAATCACTCAGCTTCGGCAGGAGCCTGTGCTGGCTTGACAGCCTCTTCGTACGAGACCGACTTGTCGGTCACAGTCGCTTTCTGCAGGACAGTATCTACAACTTGCTCTTCCAGCACAACCGAACGGACTTCGTTCAGTTGCTGGTCGTTCTTGTAGTACCAGTTGATGACCTGCTCAGGCTCCTGGTAAGCGGAAGCCATTTCCTCGATCATCTCGCGAACCTTGGCGTCGTCCGGCTTCAGTTCGAACTGCTTGACCACCTCGGCGACGATCAGACCCAGAACCACGCGGCGCTTGGCTTGCTCTTCGAACAGCTCGGCCGGCAGTTGCTCAGGCTTGATGTTGCCACCGAACTGCTGGACAGCCTGCACGCGCAGACGGTTGACCTCGTTTTCCAGCAGGGCTTTCGGCACGTCGACCGGGTTGGCGGCCAGCAGACCGTCCATGACCTGGTTCTTGACCTTGGCCTTGATGGCCTGGCGCAGTTCACGCTCCATGTTCTTGCGAACTTCGGTGCGGAAGCCTTCCAGGGTGGTTTCCTTGATGCCGAACTGGGCGAAGAAGGCTTCGTTCAGTTCTGGCAGCACAGGTGCGGAAACGCTGTTGACGGTGATGGTGAACTCGGCGGCCTTGTTGGCCAGGTCCAGGTTCTGGTAGTCCTCGGGGAAGGTCACGTTGACAACGCGCTCTTCGCCGGCCTTGGCGCCAACCAGGCCATCTTCGAAGCCTGGGATCATGCGGCCGGAACCCAGCACCAGCTGGGTGCCCTTGGCCGAACCACCGGCGAAGGCCTCACCGTCGATCTTGCCGACGAAGTCGATGTTGACCTGGTCGTCTTTCTCGGCGGCACGCTCGACGGCTTCGAAACGGACGTTCTGCTTGCGCAGCACTTCCAGCATGTTGTCCAGGTCGGCGTCAGCGACGTCGGCGCTCAGGCGCTCGACGTTGATCGACTCGAAGCCGGCAACGGTGAATTCAGGGAAGACTTCGAAGATGGCGACGAACTCGAGGTCCTTGCCTTTCTCGAACGACTTGGGCTCCACAGCCGGGGCGCCAGCCGGGTTCAGCTTCTGCTCGACCACAGCTTCATAGAAGGAGGCCTGGACCAGGTCACCGAAGGCTTCCTGGCGGGCAGCGTCTTCGTAACGCTGACGAATAACGCTCATTGGCACCTTGCCTGGACGGAAGCCCGGGACCTTGGCGCGACGGGCAGTCTGTTGCAGACGCTTGTTGACTTCGTTCTCGACGCGCTCGGCCGGAACGGCGATGGTCATGCGGCGCTCGAGAGCGGAAGTGTTTTCAACAGAAACTTGCATGGATATTCCTCGTTGCACAGACGTTAGCCGGCGATAGCCCGACTCCAGAATCAAGGGCGAATATTCTAGTGACTCACGCACCAGAAGTCACCCCACTCGGGACGACGGACAACCACGCCGGTCGATTTCGTTTACAGGCCGGCGCAAAAATGCGTCAGGCCTCGTTACTCAAGGGCTGCGCACCACTTTGGAGGGCGCACGCCGAAAAAACTTGTCAAACAGTTACAGCTGCAGAGCCGGCCCGTTACTGCGGGTCGATTTCATTGAACTGGCAATACTCTTCCCACGACATGCCCAGCGCCTCGGCCACCTCGCGGTGAGTCTCCAGGCGCATGGCCTGCAATTGCTCCTGGCTTTCGGCGATCAACTGCAGGGCCAGTTCCCAGGGCTCGACACCCTGCTCTTGCGCCGCATCCTCGAACGCCCACTCGACTTGCTGAGCCTGCTCGCGCGCGTCAAGCTCGTGGATCTCCTCGAGCAATTGCGGGTTGGCCTCGCGAAATCGCTGCAGCGCCAACGCCTGGCGCGCTTCTTTGGCAATCATCGGTATTTCCCCTGCCGGTCACCGACCGGTGTTTCAACCGGCTGAAATCTATCAGCTTTTATAGCGTTGCCACCAGAGGGCAAGCCCCTCAATCCTTCAGGCCGACAGGCGCACACGCCAGCGGCCGCTGCCGCCAGCTCGACCAGGCCTGCTGCCAGCCCTGCTCATGGGTCACGCCTGGCAGGGAAACCAGCTCAAGACAACGTGCCACTCCCAATTGCCGCGCATAAAACGCTGCAACGCCAGCAGGCACCTGACGATCCTCTGCACCCAGCAGATGGCGCTGGGGAATACGCGCCAGACGCTCCCGATACTGCAAAGGTTCGAGCGACCCTTCCAGCGGCGTCAGCTCACGCATTCGCACCCATTCAGCCGGACTCAGATTGCCGGCCAGAGTCTGGACCTGCCACACATCCTCACGCCGCCCCGCCAGCAACAAGGCAAGCGCGCCACCACCGGAATAGCCCACCAACTCGAAGCCTTGATTGCCATAACGTGCCCTCAGTTGGTCGAGCGCCTGACCAAGACTGTCCAGCACTTCGGGGGAAAACCGCCGCCCCGCCCACAGCGTCGGCGTGCAACCGGACGCCTGAACGAACTGGCAAGGCCGCGCTATATATAAGGAAGGTGTCGGATCCTGCATGGCCAGGTCGACCACCAGAGTCTGCCGCGGCGTAGGGTCCAGACTCGGCTGCGAGGGCGTGACCCAGGCATGGCCGTCACCCTCCAGATAAAGCCGTAGCACGTTGGCTGCGGGCATCCGCGCGGGCGCCACGACCAGCAGTGGAAAGCTTTCCAGCGCCAGCACCTGTACCTCACGACCGTACTCGGCAGCCCTGTGCTCCAGCGCTTCGCGCGGCGACTGGCATGCTGCGAGCACAAGAGCACCCACAACAGCCAGTACACCCCTTCCCCACATCGAAATCAGACGAAGCTGAGGTTGTGACGCTGGGCACCATATACCACGCGCGCGGCGGTAATCAGCTGGTGAGGGATCTCGACGTAAGGGACGTCGGAGTTGCTCAGCGCCATGTCGAACAATTGCACCAGCACGGAATTGCGGCGCACCAGGATCACATCAGACCAATCGGTGTTGGTCATGGCCACCGGAATGAAGTCCGAACGCTTCATGAAGCTGCCCAGCGCCTCCAGCACGCCCAGGTTCTGCTTGGTGCCATTGGCACTGAAGCAGCAGTCGTTGAGCATCATGATGCCGTCCGGGCCGAGCAGCTCCTGGTAGTACATCATGTCGCGCAGGACGTACTCGTACTGGTGGTTGGCATCCACGTAGACGAAATCGAACTGCTCGATGCCGGTCTGCTCGCGGATCTTGTCGATCGCACCGATGGTTTCGGAGCGAATCACCGTGACCTCGGGCATGTCGACGAACTTTGATACACACTCCTGGTACAAGCGGTCCCAGGTCGCATCGTCGTGCAGCGAGCCACCATAGTAGTACTCGTAGTCGTCCACCGGAGAGACCCAAGGCGGCAACTGATCGAATGGACTGTAAGCCTTGTTCGCCTCCTTGCTCCAACTGTCGGCCAGCACCATGCGCTCTGGCGTCAGTGCTGCGCGCAGCTTGAGGGCGTTCTCGCCACGCAGCACACCGAGCTCGGCAACCACCGGGCGTTTTTCCAGCGCATTGAAAACCGCGCCAACCACGTAATACAGACTATCCCTATGCGTGCTGCAGACTTTCATGTTCGTTCCTTTATTCGCGGAATCGCATCAACGCCAAACGCCAAGCAAGAATCCGACCAGCCGCCAACACCGAGGCCCAACCCGCATTAACACTGGACTGGGAGGTGATGCCGAATGATGAACACAAAAAATCCCGCCAGCGAAATGACACGGATGCGCCAGAATTCCGCTGCCCTGGGAATTTGCTGCAGACATGAAAAATGCCGCACAAGGCGGCATTTTCAGGAGATTTTCATGCGTTTGACCGACTGACGCGCAGCCTCGGCGTGACCATGAAAGGTCGTCGCATCGCCATTCGAGTGCGGCCATGACCAACTACCAGAAAGCCATCACCCTCGACCTCAGCCAGATCGGCGAGTCGGCTCAGGCCAAGATCAAGCACAAGCTGGCCTTCAAGGCGCCGACCAAGCGCGGCGACCGCAGCGAGAACACCAGCCTTGACACGCCGATGCACGTCAACGCCGATGGCAAGCTCTCCCTGTTCCCCGAAAAGCACGCCAACTCTTTACTTGCGATGAAGCGCCGGTGCACCCGCGCTCCTGATCCCCTATCCCACCCCGCAACCCCAGCGATCGACAAGGAAATAACGCATGACCATCAGCAAAGAAGCCCTGCAGTACATCGGTGACCTGGCCCTGGCTGGCGCTGGCAAGAGCCTCGCAACCAATACCCCGGTCGCCCTGGCACCGGACAGTTCCACCCTCATCGACCTGGAGAAGTACCAAGCCGGTCGCAGCCGCTTCCGTGGCACCTACGCCACCCGCTCCCTGGCCGACTTCGGCGCCTATGTTGTCGAGCGCGCAGCGCCGGACGCCCGCGGCTTCATCGAGCAAGACGCCATGCGCTGCGTTGTGCTGTTCAACATCGGCACACCGGCAACCCCTGGCCATGCCGACGACCGCGCGGTACTCGCTCTGAAGGCGACCGCAGCCTACAGAGCGCTCCAGATGGTGACCGACACCAACCTCAGCCAGGAGCAGCTCAGCAACTGGATCGAGGACTGGAGCCAACACCTGGCCGCAGTGAGCGATGAAGGCGAAAACATGTCGCTGGCCAAGGCCATCGCAGCGGTGCGCACCATCACCGTCAAGGCGCGCTCGGAAAGCGATCACTCGGCCTCCGAGACCAGCGCCAGCCGCAGCGCCTTCGACGCGATCGAGGCCAGCAGCAAGGAAACCCTGCCGGCCTGGCTGCTGGTTCAGCTCACCCCGTATGAAGGCCTGAGCACCCACGAAATCAAGCTGCGCGTCTCGGTGATCACCGGCGGGTCGGCACCGGTGCTGAAACTGCGCTGGGTCGGCGAGGAAACACAGCGAGAGGCGATCGCCCAGGAGTTCAAGGACTACCTGGCAAAGAGCATCCAGGCCTCGGCCAAGCTGGCTCTGGGCACCTTCGACGCGAAATAATGCAATCAGAGGCCCTGCTCAGCGGGGCCTCGATCCATCCCGCCCCCCCCTAATTCTCAGAATCACGCCGCCCAGGCGGGGACCGCCCATGTCTGCGTTTCAGAAAAAGAACCCGCTCCACTTCAAAACCCAGTACGGCCTTGGCTTCGATCCGCAAGACGACGAAATCGTGGTCGACTTCTTCTGCGGTGGCGGCGGCGCCGGCCCCCGCAGTGCAACTATCCGTCGCGCCTGTAGCCATGCGCCGCCAGGCCATGAAGTGCGACACCGATCAACCCAATCTGCTCGACCAACTGGATGAGGCCGTCACCGCATGAACGTCACAGCCCTGCACAGCAACCCCGAAACTGACTATCGCGCGGCGATGCAGCAAGCGGCGGTGGCCTTCCTGTTGCGCCACCGCGGCGAACATCTGACCGGTGATGACCAGGTGCTCAACAACTGCACCCGTTACCTGCCCCAGTCGCTGGAGGTACCGCTCAGCTCGTGCCGCGCATTGCTGAACTGGCGGTCGCTGAATTCGAAGGGCTGACCACCAAGCGGCTGGCCATTCTCGGCGTCCATCCCGGCAGTGGCCTGTTCCGGCCAGTGCTCTGGATGCTCGACACGCACCAACGAAAAAAGGCAGCCTGAATGGCTGCCTTTTTTGTGCCGCTGTTCCCAGTTTGTTCCCACCGCGCTCCCGAAAAGAGGGTGCGACATGGTGAAACCCTTTAAAACAGTAGCTTAGATGGTGCGGACGAAGAGACTCGAACTCTTACAGCTTGCGCCGCTGGAACCTAAATCCAGTGTGTCTACCAATTTCACCACGTCCGCGTGATGCACTTAAAACAAAGGCGCCTGATTATACAATCAAGGCGCCTTTGAAGAATATGGGGTGGACGATGGGAATCGAACCCACGACAACTGGAATCACAATCCAGCGCTCTACCAACTGAGCTACGCCCACCATATTGCGGTGTTACGTTACCTACTTGCTTGCCTAAGCTGCCTTATGGCGCACCCGGCAGGACTCGAACCTGCGACCATCCGCTTAGAAGGCGGATGCTCTATCCAGCTGAGCTACGGGCGCATATTCAATCTGCTTTCCGTTACGATTGCAAATCAATTTTCAGCCTTACCGAACGAGCTAGCAAATCCACTCATTCTGCCTGACTTTGCTAACCAGTGCTAGGTTGTGCCCGACAAGTGCGACGAATGTTATAGACGAGCCGAAAGGTCGTCAACACTTTTTTCAAAAAAATTTAAATTATTTAAGGGGTTAGGGGATTTGCCCGACCACGCGCCTTTGCCCTCGGCCCGGCTCGTGCGAGAATGCGCCCTCTTTATTGTTCCCTTCTCGATGGTTAATCACGCGTCTATGACTGCACACCTTATAGATGGCAAGGCGATCGCCGCCAACCTGCGCAAGCAGATCGCCCAACGTGTCGCCGAGCGCCGCCAGCAAGGCCTGCGCACGCCAGGCCTGGCGGTGATCCTGGTCGGCACCGACCCGGCCTCCCAAGTCTACGTTTCGCACAAGCGCAAGGACTGTGAGGAAGTCGGCTTCATCTCCCAGGCGTTCGACCTGCCCAGCGACACCACGCAGCAAGCCCTGACCGATCTGATCGACCGTCTCAACGACGACCCGGCCGTCGATGGCATCCTGCTGCAATTGCCGCTGCCAGCGCATCTGGACGCTTCGCTGCTGCTCGAGCGCATTCGTCCGGACAAGGACGTCGATGGTTTCCACCCCTACAACATCGGTCGCCTGGCCCAGCGTATCCCGCTGCTGCGCCCATGCACCCCGAAGGGCATCGTCACCCTGCTGGAAAGCACCGGGCAAGACCTGTACGGCATGAACGCCGTTATCGTCGGCGCCTCCAACATCGTCGGTCGCCCGATGGCCATGGAACTGCTGCTGGCCGGCTGTACCGTCACCGTCTGCCATCGCTTCACCAAGGACCTGGCCGGCCACGTCGGTCGCGCCGACCTGCTGGTGGTAGCGGCCGGCAAGCCGGGGCTGGTCAAGGGCGAGTGGGTCAAGGAAGGCGCCATCGTCATCGACGTGGGCATCAACCGCCAGGACGACGGCAAGCTGGTGGGCGATGTGGTCTACGAGACCGCCCTGCCCCGCGCCGGCTGGATCACGCCGGTTCCAGGTGGCGTCGGGCCCATGACCCGAGCGTGCCTGCTGGAGAACACCTTGTATGCGGCTGAAGAGCTGCACAAGTAAGCATTCTCGGCGCGCAGCAATGAAAAACGGCACCCCAAGGGTGCCGTTTTTCATTAAGCGGTTCGGCAACTGATCACTTGCGCGCCTCCTCCCACGACTTGAGCAGCTCGTTGTAGCTGACCGTCTCGCCCTTCGGCTTCTCGTTGGCCAGCTTGGGTTTCGGCGCGCCCGGCTGGTCGAACCAGTACTGCGCATCACGCTCTGGGTTGAGCTTGGGTGCACAGGTGGCCTGGGCGTTGGAACGCTGCAACCGCTCCATCATGCGGTCCTGGTCACGGGCCAGGCCGTCGAGGGCTTCCTGCGGGGTCTTCTCGCCACTTGCCACCTCGGCGATATGACTCCACCACAGCTGCGCCAGGCGCGGGTAGTCAGGCACGTTGGTGCCGGTCGGGGTCCACTGCACCCGGGCCGGGCTGCGATAGAACTCCACCAGCCCACCCAGCTTGGGCGCCATCTCGGTCATGGCCTGGGAGTTGATGTCCGACTCGCGGATCGGCGTAAGACCGACAATGGTCTTCTTCAACGACACGGTTTTCGAGGTCACGAACTGTGCGTACAGCCATGCCGCGAGGCGTTGCTTTTCGGGGGTGGACTTGAAGAAGGTCCAGGAACCGGTGTCCTGGTAACCCAGTTTCATGCCCTCTTCCCAATACGGCCCTTTCGGCGACGGCGCCATGCGCCACTTCGGCGTGCCATCGGCGTTGACCACTGGCAGCCCGGGCTTGACCATATCGGCGGTGAAGGCGGTGTACCAGAAGATCTGCTGGGCGATATTGCCCTGGGCCGGCACCGGGCCGGACTCGGAGAAGGTCATGCCCTGCGCTTCCTTCGGCGCATAGGCGCGCAGCCAGTCCACGTACTTCTGAGTCGCGAACACCGCTGCCGGGCCGTTGGTGTCGCCACCACGGGTGACGCTGGAGCCAACCGGGTGGCAGTCCTCAACGCGAATGCCCCACTCGTCCACCGGCAAGCCATTGGGCAGGCCTTTGTCGCCGCCACCTGCCATGGAGAACCAGGCATCGGTGAAACGCCAGCCGAGCGAAGGGTCTTTCTTGCCATAGTCCATATGGCCGTAGACACGCTTGCCATCGATCTCCTTGACGTCTTCGGTGAAGAACTTGGCAATGTCTTCATAGGCCGACCAGTTCACTGGCACACCCAGCTCGTAGCCGTACTTTTCCTTGAACTTGGCCTTCAGATCAGGGCGCTCGAACCAGTCGGCGCGGAACCAGTAAAGGTTGGCGAACTGCTGGTCAGGCAACTGGTAGACCTTGCCGTCTGGCGCGGTGGTGAAGGAAATACCGATAAAGTCTTTCAGGTCGAGCGTAGGCGAGGTGTAGTCCTTGCCTTCGTTGGCCATCAGGTCAGTGATCGACTGCACCTTGCCATAGCGAAAGTGCGTGCCGATCAGGTCGGAATCGTTGACCCAGCCGTCGTAGATGTTCTTGTCCGACTGCATCTGCGTCTGCAGCTTCTCCACCACATCGCCTTCCTGCAACAGGTCGTGGGTGAGCTGGATGCCTGTGATCTCGCTGAATGCCTTGGCCAGTACCTTGGACTCATACTCATGAGTGGTGAGGGTTTCCGACACCACGTTGATCTTCATCCCACGAAACGGCTCGGCGGCCTTGATGAACCACTTGAGTTCCGCCATCTGCTGCTCGGCACTCAGGGTGGAAGGCTTGAACTCGCTGCCGATCCATTTTTTCGCCGCGTCCTCGTACTGATCGGCCCACGCCGTGCCCTGCAGGCCGCCAAGCAGCAGCGCCGCGGCCAGAGTCAAATGTCGCCGCTTGTTGTCGTTATCGAACATTGTGATCTCCCGATTGAAATGATCCGCCGCCCCGGGCTAACCCCAGCGCAGCACCACCACGAGCCAGGCCAGCGACAGCAGCGAGGCCACCCACAGCGGCCAGTCGCTGGCGCCGATCACCGCAAGGTGCAGGTAGGCACTGGCCAGCAGGCCGATGAACAACCGGTCGCCACGACTGGTGACGAGCGGCAGAAAACCGCGCCGCTCCACACAGGGGCGACGCAGCTCGAACACAGTCATGCACGACAGCAGCACGCCGACGGCGACAAAGAACAGCGCCGTGGGCAAGGTCCAGGCCATCCACTCCATCGTTGCGCCCTCCTATACCCGGCCCAGGGCAAAGCCCTTGGCCACATGGTTGCGGACAAACCAGATCACCAGCATGCCAGGCAGGATGGTCAGCACCCCGGCGGCCGCCAGCACTCCCCAGTCGATACCCGAGGCCGACACGGTACGGGTCATCACCGCCGCGATCGGCTTGGCGCTCACCGAGGTCAAGGTTCGCGCCAGCAGCAGCTCGACCCACGAGAACATGAAGCAGAAGAAGGCTGTCACGCCGATCCCGGATCCGATCAGCGGCACGAAGATCTTCACGAAGAAACGCGGGAAGCTGTAACCATCGATGTAGGCGGTTTCGTCGATCTCTTTTGGCACCCCCGACATGAACCCCTCCAGGATCCACACCGCCAGCGGCACGTTGAACAAGCAGTGGGCCAGGGCCACGGCAATGTGCGTGTCGAACAGGCCGATGGACGAATACAGCTGGAAGAACGGCAGCAGGAACACCGCCGGTGGCGCCATGCGGTTGGTCAGCAGCCAGAAGAACAGGTGGCGATCACCGAGAAAACGATAACGCGAGAACGCATACGCCGCTGGCAAGGCCACCGCCAGCGAGATCACCGTGTTCAGGCACACGTAGTACAACGAGTTGAGGTAGCCGCTGTACCAGCTCGGGTCGGTGAAAATGACCCGATAGTTGTCGAAGGTGAACGCCTGCGGCCACAGGGTCAGCCCGCCAAGGATCTCGGTATTGCTCTTGAACGACATGTTCAACAGCCAGTAGATCGGCACCAGCAGGAAGAAGAAGTACAGCAGCAAAGGCACCGCTTTGCGCAAGGTCATGGCCTACTCCTTGTCGGCGTGGGTCATGGCGGTATAGAACAGCCACGACACCAGCAGGATGATCAGGAAGTACACCAGCGAGAACGCCGCCGCCGGCCCCAGGTCGAACTGCCCTACCGCCATGCGCGTGAGGGTCTGGCTGAGGAACGTGGTGGCATTGCCCGGCCCGCCGCCCGTGAGCACGAAAGGCTCGGTATAGATCATGAAGCTGTCCATGAAGCGCAGCATCACCGCGATCAGCAGCACGCTCTTGAGCTTCGGCAGCTGGATATGGCGAAACACCGCCCAACCCGAGGCGCGGTCGATGCGCGCAGCCTGGTAGTACACGTCGGGAATGGCGCGCAACCCCGAGTAGCACAGCAGCGCTACCAGCGAGGTCCAGTGCCAGACATCCATCACCAGCACCGTGACCCAGGCATCCAGCGGATCGCCCGCATAGTTGTAGCTGACCCCAAGCTTGGCCAAGGTAGCCCCAAGCAGCCCGATATCGGCGCGACCGAAGATCTGCCAGATGGTGCCGACCACGTTCCACGGGATCAGCAGCGGAATGGCCATGATGATCAGGCACACCGAGGCCATGCGCCCCTTGGTCGGCATGGTCAGGGCGATGGCGATGCCCAGCGGGATCTCGATCAGCAGCACGCAGCCCGAATAGATGAACTGACGCAACAGCGCATCGTGCAGTGCGGGGTCTCGCAACACCTGGCGGTACCAGTCGGCGCCGACGAAGTAGCGGTTGGAGGCGTCGAAGATGTCCTGTACCGAATAGTTGACCACCGTCATCATCGGCACCACGGCGCTGAAGGCCACCAGCAGGAACACCGGCAGCACCAGCCACCATGCCTTGTTGTTCGGCACCTTGTTCATGGCGCGACCTCCAGCAGCAGGTCATCGACGTAGAGCATCAGCCACTGCGCCGGCAGGCTGACCCATGCGCGCCCTTCAGGCAGGGGACGGTCCTCGCCCATGCGAGCCTTGAGGGTGACGCCCGCCAGCTCCAGGGTGAGGATGCGGTAGGTGCCCAGGTCTTCTACATCCAGGACCTGGGCCTCGAAGGCATCATCGATCGGTCGGTCCCAGACCTGCACGAACTCTGGACGAATCCCCACCTGCAAGCGCTCGCCCGCTTGCTCGGCCAGGCGCTCGCGCAGGCCATCCGGCAACGGCAGGTGCAGACCGCCGAAACTCACGCCATCGGCTTCGGCGCGCACCTCGATCAGATTCATCCCGGGGCTGCCGATGAAGTAGCCCACGAAGGTGTGGCGCGGGCGCTCGAACAATTCGCGCGGGGTGCCGAACTGGACAATGCGCCCACCGTGCATCACCGCGATCTTGTCGGCGAAGGTCGAGGCCTCCAGCTGATCGTGGGTGACATAGATCATGGTGATGTTGAACTGCTCGTGAATCTGCTTGAGCTTGCGCCGCAGCTTCCATTTCAAGTGCGGATCGATCACCGTCAGCGGCTCGTCGAAAAGGATCGCCGACACATCGTCGCGCACCAGGCCGCGGCCCATCGAGACCTTCTGCTTTTCGTCGGCGCTCAGGTTGCGCGCCTTTTTCTTCAGCACCGCCCCCAGGTCGAGCACCTCGGCGATCTCTTCGACACGCGCCTTCACCCGCAGCTCGTCCAGGCCCTGGTTACGCAGGGGGAAGGCCAGGTTGTCGAACACGCTCATGGTGTCGTACACCACCGGGAACTGGAACACCTGGGCAATGTTGCGCTGCTGCGGCGACAGCGCATTGACCGGCTGACCGTCGAACTGCACCTCTCCCTGGGACGGACTGAGCAGGCCGGAAATGATGTTGAGCAAGGTCGACTTGCCGCAGCCGGAAGGCCCGAGCAAGGCGTAGGCCCCGCCCTGCTCCCAGACGTGCTCGAGCTCGTGCAAGGCATAGTCGGCAGCGCTGGCGGGCTGGCGGCTGTAGCTATGGGCCAGGCGATGCAAGCGGATCTCGGCCATCAGCGGCGCCTCCCCTGGCGCAGGCCAGGGGCCTGTACCAATTGACCGGTGCTGTCGAAGACGAACAGCTTGTGGGTGGGGATGAACACCGGGACCTGGGTGTCCACCTGATATTCGTGCACACCCGGCAGGTGCAGGATCATCCGCCAGTGCTCGTTGCGCACATGCAGGAAGGTCTCCGAGCCGCTGATCTCAGCCAACTCGACCAGCACGGTCAGCTCGAGGTCGTCGTCATGGGACGGCACCAGGGTGATGTGGCTGGGGCGCACACCGAAGCGGTAGTCGCCATCGGCCAGGGCGCGCAGATCGTCGGTACGGGCGAAGTGCACAGCGCCGGCCAAGCTCACCTCGTTGCCCGCGACCCGCCCGCTGACCAGGTTGATCGGCGGCTCCGAGAACAACTCGGCGGCCAGCACGTTGCAAGGCTTGTGGTAGACCTCGGCGGTGGGGCCGCTTTGCAGCAGCCGCCCTTCATGAAGGATGGTGGTGGTGCCGCCCAGGGCCAAGGCTTCGTTCGGCTCGGTGGTGGCATACACAGCGATGCAGTTGCGCTCGGCGAACAGCGCGCGCAGCTCCTGGCGCAGCCCTTCACGCAGCTTGTAGTCGAGGTTGACCAGCGGCTCGTCGAAGAGGATCAGCGAAGCGTCCTTGACCAACGCGCGGGCCATCGCCGTGCGCTGCTGCTGTCCCCCGGAAAGCTCCAGCGGCAAGCGCTGCAGATAGGCTTCGATGCGCAGCATCTCGGCCGTCTGGTGCACCCGCTGGCGAATCTGCGCTTCCGGCAGGCGCGCCTGGCGCAGCGGTGAGGCGATGTTTTCGAACACGCTGAGGGTGGGGTAATTGATGAACTGCTGATAGACCATCGACACATTGCGTTCACGCACCGGGCGCCCGGTGACGTCCTCGCCATCCATCAGCACCCGCCCGCTGTCCGGGCGATCCAGGCCGGCCATCAGACGCATCAGGCTGGTCTTGCCAGACAGGGTACGGCCAAGCAGCACGTTGAACGAGCCCGGCTCGAAACGCAGACTGGCCTCGGCGATCCAGGCCTGGTTATCGACGTGGCGGCTGACCTGCTCCAGCACCAGGGTCATGGCGTAGCCTTCTTGTGATTGTTGTCCGCCGAACGGAGCCAGAACCGTGCCAGAAACCGCCGAACGCTCTGGCACCGGCTCTACGCAGCAGCACCCTGTTCGCCTGCGAACACAAATGAACAGTTTCGCTGGACAGTTGAACAATCACGGCATTGACAATGAACAGTTGTGAACGACACTCAAGGGCGGTCGCCGACAACAACAATCACACAGGGACAGGCCCATGGCCGCTGACACCCCGACCCACGCCCACCTGATCCAGGCCTCCTGGGCCCGCTGCCGCGAATACGGCCTGCAACCGCACAGCGCGCCGGATTTCGACTGCCTGACCGGCGCACAACTGAACGAACTGCTCGAGCATCGTCAGGCCCTGCTGCAACTGACCCGCGACGCAGTACTGCCGCAGTACACACACCTGCTGGGCAACTCCAGCTACCTGGTGATGCTCGCCGATGCCGGCGGCTGCCTGCTCGATGCCTGGGGGACGCGGCGCTTCGTCGAGCCGCGCCAGCAGCACGGTTTCACCCCAGGCGCGCACTGGCAGGAACGCGGCGTGGGCACCAATGCGCTGGGCACGGCATTGGCCTGCGGTGAGGCCATCCACGTCGGCCAGGACGAACATTTCCTGCGCCAGAACCGCTACATGGCCAGCGCCGCCGCGCCCTTGTTCGATGCCGAGCGTCGGCTGGTGGGCGTACTGGATGTCTCAAGCGATGGCTACCTGCCCGTCGCCCAGACCCTCGGCCTGGTGCGCATGATGGGCCAGAGCCTGGAGAATCGCCTGATTCTCGCCGCCCACAGCGACCGGCACGGGCAACTGCTGTTCAATACCGCACCCGACAACCTCGACAGCCCCTGGGCCGGCTTGCTGCTGTTCGACGAGCATGGGCGAGTGCTGGCCGCCAATCATCGCGCCGACAGCCTGCTGGGCCAGGATCCGCGGCAGTGCACGCTCGAACAGCTGTTCCAGACCTCGCTGAAACAGATTCTCGCCCACCCTCAGGAAAGCGCCTTCGCCCTGCAGGTCGCCGGTCGCCACCGTTTCCACTGCCAGTGGCGCGCACCGCATCAACCTGTGCGCAGCACACCCCCGAGCAGCGACCCTCGCGTGAGCAAGGCGCTGGCCCAGGCCGGCCTGCTGCTGGAAAAGGATATTCCAGTGCTGATCCAGGGCGAGACAGGCGTTGGCAAGGAAGTCTTCGTCAATGCCCTGCACCAGGCCAGCAGCCGCGCCGACCAGCCACTGATCGCGGTGAACTGCGCGGCGATCCCGGCAGAACTGGTGGAGTCGGAATTGTTCGGCTACGAGAAAGGCGCCTTCACCGGTGCCCACCACAAAGGCAACACCGGGCTGATCCGCAAGGCTGACGGCGGCATTCTGTTTCTCGACGAAATTGGCGACATGCCCCTGCCAACCCAAGCCCGCCTGTTGCGCGTACTGCAGTCGCGCTGCATCCAGCCGCTGGGCAGCGGTGAGCCGGTGGCGGTGGACATTCGCGTGGTCTCGGCGAGCAACCTGGACCTGGCTGCCGAAGTCCGGGCCGGGCGTTTTCGCCAAGACCTCTACTAGCGCATCGCCGGGCTGGCACTGGCACTGCCCCCGCTACGCGAGCGCAGCGATCGGCGGGCGCTGATCGAGCAGGTGCATGCGCGTTACCGCGAACCCGGGCAGGTACAACGCTTGTCGCCGCGGATACTGGCGCTGCTCGAACAGCATCCCTGGCCGGGAAACCTGCGCGAGCTGGTGACCGTGATGCAGGTTGCCCTGGCGTTGGCCGGGCCTGATGCCATCGGCGAGGAGCACCTGCCAGCGGCGTTCCTGGCGGAAGCTGCGACGCCCCTGCCCACACCTGAACGGTCCGACACCGGGCAAGACCTCAACGCCCTGCTGCACGAAGCCAACGGTAATCTTTCATCGGTGGCGCGGGCGCTGGGGATCAGCCGCACGACGCTGTACAAGCGGCTGCGCTCGACGGCCGCAGGCTGAGCGGGCCTGAGCTAGGGCTCCACAGCCGATTCCGCTGCCACATCCACCATTTCAGCTGGAGCCGCTGCCGACTACCTGCCGTTCAGCAGGCTTTTCCCACTGCCGCACCGGAAAATGGACACACAGCCCACCTGTGGATGCGTGCCCAATGCAAACAACAAATACCGTCCTCATGATTCGCCCGGCGCGGTTCGCCTTCAACCCCGACACCGCCCTGAACAACCGTTTCCAGAATGCCCCCCTGGACCCTGACGCGGCCAGCAGCAAAGCCCTCGAAGAGTTCGACGGCTACGTGCAGACCTTGCGCCAGCACGGCGTCGAGGTGCTGGTGGTGCAGGACACGCCCGAACCGCACACCCCAGACTCGATCTTCCCCAACAACTGGTGGAGCAGCCATGCCGATGGCAGCCTGGTGCTCTACCCGATGGAAGGTCACAACCGTCGCCTGGAGCGTGAGAAGGGTGTGCTGCAGGTGATCGAAGAGCGTTTCGCCATCGAGCGCACCATCGACCTGAGCCCACTGGAACAGCAGAATCTGTTCCTCGAAGGCACCGGCAGCATGGTGCTGGATCGCGAACACCTTATCAGCTACGCCTGCCATTCCGGTCGCACCCACGAACAGGCGCTGCGCCAGTTCGCCGAACGCCTCGGCTACCGCCTGTGCCTGTTCCACGCCCTCGATCGCCAGCAGGCACCGATCTATCACTGCAACGTGATGATGAACGTCGGTCGCACCCTGGCCGTCGCCTGCCTTGACGCCCTGCCCCACGCCGACGAACGCCGCACCCTCGAACATTCCCTGCGCGACACCGGCAAGGAGGTGCTGGCACTAGGTTTCGACCAGTTGGAGGGCTTCGCCGGCAACATGCTCGAAGTGCACGACCGCAGCGGCCGCTCGCTGCTGGTGATGTCGCGCAACGCCTGGCGCTCGCTGGACGCCGGCCAACGCCGCCAGGTCGAGCGCCACAGTCATCCGCTGGTGGTCGACATCGACCACATCGAACGCATTGGCGGTGGCAGCGCACGCTGCATGCTCGCCGAAGTCCACCTTCCCTCGCGCCACTGAGCCCCAAAGGAGCACTCCATGACCCGCTATATCGACGTGCAAGACCTCGCCCGCCTGGTCAACCGCAAGGGCCTGCCCACCTGCCTGGCCGAAATGGCCGAATACATTCGTGACGACTACCTGCGCTGGCACGATTTCGAGAAGTGCCCGCGCCTGGCCAACCACTCGCCCGATGGCGTGATCGAGCTGATGCCGGTGTCCGACGCCAGCCTGTACGCCTTCAAGTACGTCAACGGTCACCCCAAGAACACCCACAATGGCTTGCTCACCGTGATGGCGTTCGGTGCGCTGGGTGATGTCGACACCGGCGCCCCGGTGCTGCTCAGCGAAATGACCCTCACCACCGCTATTCGCACCGCCGCCACCTCGGCCCTGGCCGCAGGCTACCTGGCACGCAAGGACAGCCGCAGCATGGCGCTGATCGGCAACGGTTCGCAAAGCGAGTTCCAGGCCATCGCCTTCCACACCCTGCTCGGCATCGAAGAGATCCGCCTGTTCGACATCGACCGCGCCGCCTCGCAGAAACTCGCGGCCAACCTGGTCGGCTACCCCAAGCTCAAGCTGATCATCGCAGCGTCCGTGGCCGATGCGGTACGCGGTGCAGACATCGTCACCACGGTCACCGCCGACAAGGCCTATGCCACCATTCTCACCCCCGAAATGATCGAGCCGGGCATGCACCTCAACGCCGTGGGCGGCGACTGCCCAGGCAAGACCGAACTGCACCGCGAGATCGTCGAGCGCGCACGGGTGATCGTCGAGTACGAACCGCAGAGCCGCATCGAGGGTGAAATCCAGCAGATGCCGGCGGATTCGCCGACCACCGAATTCTGGCAAGTGGTCGAAGGGATCGCTGCCGGTCGCGAGAACGCCGCGCAGGTGACCCTGTTCGATTCGGTAGGCTTTGCCCTGGAGGATTACTCGGCGCTGCGCTATGTGCTGGATGTGGCCAAGGCGCTGGATATCGGCCACGACATTGCGCTGGTCCCCGAGCTTGAGAACCCGAAAGACCTGTTCGCCCTGCTGCAACCACAAGCCGCGGCGCGCAAGGCCAGCGCAGCATGAGCACTGCGGGGGCTGTGGTGCACAGCCCCCGCAGGCTTCGATCAGTCGCTTGCCACTGCCGCCTGGACGGCACGGGCGAAGCGGTCGGCCACTTCATCGACCTGTTCGGCGCTGATGATCAGTGGCGGCAGGAAACGCACCACCGCGCCATGCCGGCCGCCCAGCTCGAGAATCAGGCCGCGCTTGAGGCACTCGCGCTGAACCTTCGGTGCCAGGGTGCGTGACGCGGCTGGGTGACCGAGGGCATCCAGCGCACCGTCCGGATCGATCAACTCGACCCCCAGCATCAAGCCTCGGCCGCGAATATCACCCAGGTGCGGATAGTCACGCTGCAGGTGTTGCAGGTGGCCGCGCAGGCGCTGGCCCATGGTGGCGGCGTGTTCGTCCAGGCGATGCTCCACCAGGTAATTGATCACCGCGGACCCGGCGGCCATGGCCATCTGGTTGCCACGGAAGGTCCCGGCGTGAGCGCCAGGCGCCCAGGTGTCGAGCCAGTCGCGGTAGACCACTACCGCCAGCGGCAGGCTGCCACCAATGGCTTTGGACAGGGTCACCACGTCCGGCACGATACCCGCGTGCTCGAAAGCGAACATGCGCCCGGTGCGGGCGAAGCCGCTCTGGATCTCGTCGACGATCAGCGCTACCCCAGCCTGCTCGGTGATACGGCGCACGCCGCGCAGCCACTCGATATCGGCCGGAATCACACCGCCCTCGCCCTGGACCACCTCAAGAATCACTGCCGCTGGCAGCTGCACCCCGGCCTCCGGGTCGAGCAGCAGGTTTTCCAGGTAATGCAGGTTGGCACGTACCCCCGCCTCGCCGCCCAGGCCGAACGGGCAGCGGTAGTCGTAGGGATAGGGCATGAACTGCACGCCGCTGTTGAGCAGCGCGCCCAAGGGCTGTTTCGGCCCCAGGCTGCCCATCAGGCTCAGCGCACCCTGAGTCATGCCGTGGTAGGCCCCCTGGAAGGCCAGCACCGTGCTGCGTCCGGTGGCGGTACGCACCAGCTTCAATGCGGCTTCCACCGCGTCGGTGCCGGTTGGCCCACAGAACTGGATCTTCGCCTCGCGACGCAGTGCCTCGGGCAGCACCGCGAACAGGTCCTGAACGAATCGATCCTTGACCGGCGTGGTCAGGTCGAGGGTGTGCAGCGGCAGCTCATCGGCCAGTACGCGCTGGATCGCTTCGACCACAACCGGGTGGTTGTGCCCCAGCGCCAGGGTGCCGGCACCGGCGAGGCAGTCGATGAACTGGCGGCCTTCGACGTCCTCGACATGGATACCACGGGCACGCTTGAGCGCCAGCGGAATGCGACGCGGGTAGCTGCGGGCATTGGATTCCTGTTGCTGCTGACGCAACAGCAAGGCTGAATCCTCGAAGTGGTACAGAGATTCCGGCGCAACGGCCGGCAGTGCCTGGGCAAGGCTGGAAGCGGTAGACATCGGCGAACCCTCGCAAGCAAGTAGGAATGCCCGCCACGTCCCTGTAACCGGATGTGTGTCGGGAAGTCATCGCTTGGGAGACGCTTGAGTGGGGTGTGGATTTAGCAGATTCGGGGGCCAATGTGGCATTTCACAGGCGCACCCGCGAAATGCCACATTGGCCGATGATCAGGCCCGAGCCTCCCGCGTCGGCACCTGCAGCCAGACCCGCAGCCCGTCACTGCGGCTGTCGAAACGCAAGCTGCCCGCGCAGCGCTGGACGATCGCCTGGACAATCGCCAAGCCCAGCCCGCTGCCGACACTCTTGCTGTTGCGCCAGAAACGCTCGGTCAGGTGCTTGAGGTCCTCGTCGGCGATACCCGGGCCATGATCGCGAACCAGAAAGCCCACCTGCCCATCGGCCATCTGCACCTCCAGCTCCACCGCCTCGTTGCCGCCATGGCGCAGGGCGTTGTCCAGCAGGTTGCGCAGCGCCGCCACCGCCAAGGGTGCGGGCATACCCAGATAGATGCGGGTGGCCTCTTCAGGCAGGCGCAGGACGATTCGCCGGTTGTCACCGCCACCGGCATCCTGCACCGCCTGGCGCGCGACTTGTTCGGCACTGCACAGCACGCCATCTTCGAACGACAGGCTGCCCTCGACCCTCGCCAGCATCAGCAACTGCTCCAAGGTCCGGTGCATGCGGTCGGCGCCCTGCTCGGCGTGCTCCAGGGCCTGCTCGCGCACACTACCGTCGGTCATGCGCGCCACTTGCAGGTGGGTCTTGATGGCCGTCAGCGGACTGCGCAGTTCGTGAGCGGCATCATCGGTCAGGCGTCGCTCGCGCTCGATGGTCTGGGCGATACGCAGGAACAGCTGGTTCTGGGTTTCCAGCAAGGGTTGCAGTTCGCTGGGCATGCCCGCCACCTGCAAGGGTTCGACGCTGTCGGCGCGACGCTTGCGCAGGGCGTCACGCATGCGGTTGAGCGGCTCCAGCCCCTTGCCCAGACCAATCCACAGCAACCCCAGGCTGCCGAGCAAGGCCATCAGCACCGGTGCCGAAGCGGCCAGCAGGATCGACTGGTTGAGCGCCTCGCGTTCCTGATGGCGATCGGCCGTGGTGATCCGCACATCGCCATGGTTGTAGGTGAAGGTGCGCCATGAACTGCCGTCGATCGTCTGGTCACGGAAGCCGCTGCGCTGATCGTCCATGCTGCCATCATGCTTGTGGTTGCTGGCGAGGATCTCGCCGCGCAGGGAGCTGACCTGGCAGGCCATACCGTCCGGCACGCTGAACTGGTCGGCGGCGAAGTGCGCGTCCCGGCCCTTGGCCCCCAGCGGCTGCGGCAACTGGTCGACCAGGCCCGCGACCATCCGCGCCGAGGCCACCAGGCGCTGGTCGAGGGAGAACATCATCTGCTGGCGCAGGTCGCGCAACATCCAGGCCGCCGCCAGGATCCAGATCAGGATGAAGGCACTGCCCAGGATCAGCGACAGACGAACCCGCAGGCTCATGGTGCGGTCTCCTGCGGGGCCTGCGCCGCACCCAGGCGATAACCCAGCCCGCGCACCGTCTCGACGATACTGTTGCCAAGCTTGCGCCGCAGGTGGTGGATATGAACGTTGAGGGCATTGCTCTCGACTTCATCGCTGAAGCCATACACGCAATCCTTGAGCTGTTCGCTGGACAGCACGCGCCCGGGGTTCTGCAGCAAGGCCTGGAGCAAGGCCTGTTCGCGCCGGGACAGATCGACCGGACGACCGGCCAGGGTCGCCTCGCAACTGCTGGGGTTATAGACCAAGGGGCCGTGCTCGATGACATTCACCGCGCGCCCGGCCACCCGGCGCAGGAGTGTGTGCAGGCGCGCCGCCAGCTCACGCAGGTCGAAAGGTTTTAGCAGGTAGTCGTCGGCGCCGGCCTGCAGGCCATCGACCCGGTCGGTGACCGCATCACGGGCCGTGAGCACCAGCACGGGCAGCACCTCGCCCTGCTGGCGCAGGCGACGCAGCAGCTTGAGGCCGTCTTCGTCGGGCAACCCCAGGTCGAGGATCATCACATCGAACTGGGCTGCCTGGAGCAGTGCACGTGCCGCCGAGGCGCTGGCGACCCGATCGACTGTCAGGCCCTGGGCCGTGAGGCCGGCGCAGATGCCGCTGGCGATCAGGTCGTCGTCCTCGCAGAGCAGTACGTGCATGGGAAATCTCCGGGTAAGTGGATGCGCAGTGCAACAAAACGGGATTAAGCGCCGATTATGAACCTCACCCCGCGTTTCGTCGCCTGCGCCAGCCGTCGGTTACTCGAGTACCTCGACCGGCATGCCGACTTCAAGTCGCCCGCTGCCATCGACCGCCAGGTTCTGCCCGAACAGCACATCCCCTTCCCGCTCGCGGAAGGTCTTGAGGGTGGTCAACGGCTCCCGGTCGCCACTGCGCTCACCCGTCTGCGGATCGAGGGTGGTGAGGATGCAGCGTACGCTGGGCTTGAGCACCCGCAGGGTCATGTCGCCGATACGGATGCGCTTCCAGCCATCTTCGGCAAACGCCTCGGCACCCTCGACCACCAGGTTGGGGCGAAAACGCAGCATCTGCATTGGCCGGCCGATGCGCCGATTGAGCTCATCGAGCGAGCCCTGGCCGATCAGCAATAAAGGAAAGCCGTCGGGGAAGGCCGCGCGGTCACTGTTGAGCCCATAGCCGCTGGGCAGATAGCGTGCCCGCTGCTGCGGGCAGTGCACCAGGCGTACCGCCTTGCCGAGCATCTGGCTGAGCCACGCCGCGGCCTCGTCGCCGGCGTCGGGCACGCGCAAGGTGTCGCGCCAGATGGTCACGCCGCGCAGGTCGTCATCGGCACCCGGCACCTTGACCCTCAGCGGCGCCTGCCCGGGGGTTTCCAGCAGCAGGCTCTCCCCATCGCCACAGGTGGCCGTGAGCCGCCCCAATTGCGGCCAGGCGCGCTGGGTAAGGAAGCGCCCGGTGTCCTGCTCGACCACCATCCAGCGCCGGTCGCCCGACAGCCCCATGGCATCCACCTTCGACTCGCCCAGGCTCTGCGCCTGACAAGACTTCACCGGATACCGGTACAACGCACTCAGAAACATCCCCGCCCGCCTCGTGCCAGTCGAAAAGCCAAGCTTATACCCACCACGCGGCGTGTGCAGGTATCAGACTGCCACGTGATCGAGCGACAGGCGCTCGCGCACCACATCCACCAGGCGGTCCGGCTGGAACTTGGAGAGGAAGTTGTCGCAGCCGACCTTCTTCACCATCGACTCGTTGAAGCTGCCCGACAGCGACGTGTGCAGCACTACGTACAGCCCGCGCAGACGTGGGTCGTTGCGGATCTCGGTGGTCAGGCGGTAACCGTCCATCTCTGGCATTTCGGCATCGGTGAAGATCATCAGCAGCTTTTCGCAGACATCCTCGCCGGCATCGGCCCAGCCCTTGAGCATGCGCAGCGCCTTCAGACCATCACTGGCGATGTGCAGCTTCACACCCAGCTGCGACAAGGTGTCACGCAGCTGGGCCAGGGCCACGCTGGAGTCGTCCACCAGCAGCACTTCACGACCGCGGGCACGGGCCAGTACCGGGTCTTCGAGCTTGTCGCGGGAGACCTTGGCGCTGTAGGGCACGATCTCGGCCAGCACCTTCTCCACGTCGATGATCTCCACCAGTTTCTCGTCGACCTTGGTGATCGCGGTCAGGTAATGCTGTCGGCCGGCGCTGGTGGGCGGCGGCATGATAGCTTCCCAGTTCATGTTGACGATGCGATCGACCCCGCCGACCAGGAAAGCCTGTACCGAGCGATTGTACTCGGTGACGATGATGGTGCTGTCCGGCCCTGGCTGCAGCGGCCGCATGCCGATCGCCTGGGACAGGTCAATCACCGGCAGGGTCTGGCCGCGCAGGTTGACCACGCCACAGACGAAGGTGTGGCGCTGCGGCATCAGGGTCAGCTTGGGCAGTTGCAGCACCTCCTGCACCTTGAACACGTTGATCGCGAACAGCTGTCGCCCCGCCAGGCGGAACATGAGGATTTCCAGGCGGTTCTCGCCTACCAATTGCGTGCGTTGATCTACCGTGTCGAGAATGCCAGCCATTGCGCAACCCCCTGGCTCTGAGCCGGAAAAAGTGGATACATCCGCCCTGTATCGGCACAATCTGCCGGAGCTTGACCCCTGCAGAAAAATGCCCGGGCGGCGATTGATATCACTTTACCATCATGCTTTACTGCTGCCACATCCCTCCCCATCCGCCGCGCTGCGGACGTATCACCGCCACTGAGACCTCATCAGGGAAACCCCTAGGAGCAATCGGGAGCAACCTGATATTCGCAATATCCATTAGCCATTAATGTGACGCCATTCTCACTGCATGAACGGAGTCAGGCTCTTGTCAGCGAACATCTCGGTGTGGCCAACCCCTGCTCCAACCCAGCGTGTTGGAGTTTCATGATGGAACGGGCGCTCTTGAATACCGCGATCCTTCAGGATTTCCTGCTGGATGCGCAGGTCCTGCTGAACGAGTCTCAGGAGTGCCTGCAACACCTGGAGCTGATCAGCAACGACGCTGACGCCTGCCATTGCCTGAGCGAAGCCCTCGACACCCTCGCCCGTCGAGCCGACGCCTCGGGCGTGCTCGAGATCGCTCATTACGCCTCAACCCTGCACCGCTTGCTGGCGCCTGGCTGCACCAGTCGCAACCTGCCGCTGGGCGCGCTACCGACACTGGCCGACTGCCTGACACTGCTGGCCTGGCAACTGGAACTGGTCGATGCCCGCACCGGACACCTGAACCTGGACAGCAGCGAGCAGCACCTGCTGCTGGTCACCCTGGCCGACGTGCTGGATCAACCACTCCCCCACGCCTGTGCCCTGTGCGAGGAGAACGAGCGCCACTGCGTGCATGCCCAACTGCTCAACATTCACATCGAGCCCAAGCACACCTACGCCACATCAACTCGTAAAGATTAGCGATGTGGCCCTGCGTAACTCGTCTAACTGGCCAGCTCCAAACACACAACTAGCTGGCAAGTTGTACAAGTTCTGTCTAGTTCCTGCAGCTCCCCCCGTTAGTTGAATTTGGAAGTTCCTGCCTTTTCAAACGATAATGGCTTATTGCCACTTACCGAGCGCTGCCCCCCACTGTCATGCCTCGGAATTACCTTGATTCCAGGCAACTAACCAGCCGGGACCAAACCAACTCGAAGTGATACCATGCGCGCAAATGAACGAACGCCCAACGGCTCTTCAACGATTACAACAGGGCTCGTTTTTGGTTGAAAGGCAGGACACTCACGATTCTCCAGAGAGATTGGCGACCTGCGCCGGCAATAATTCAGTGGCTTTCCTATCTATGCTCCCACGCTTGAAGATTTCCCTGCGTTGTCGCTCTTGCACCGCCTTGCTGCGTGGGGCGACCGCCGTGTTGTGCGTGGCATCGCTGGTCACCAACCTGGTGCTCTACAGCAACGGGCAACCTTTGTCGGCCGGTGCCCTGGCGCTGCAGCTGGCTGCCCTGCTCGGGGCCGGCTGGCACCTGCGCCGTCGTGCCAGGTCGATCAACCTGCTGCCGGCAGAGCTGGCCGACCGCATGCTCAAGGTCCAGGAAAGCGAGCGTCAGCACCTGAGCCGCGAGCTGCACGATGACATCGGCCAATTGCTCACCGCCGCCAAGCTTCAGCTCGACTGGTTGCAACGTCGGGTGCCTGCACCGCTGCAGGCGCAGTGCGATACCCTGCGCAAGACCCTCGACGACACCCTGGGCAACGTGCGTGACGTCTCGGCGTTGCTCAACCCACGGCAGCTCGCCAGCCTGGGCCTGGAAGCCAGCCTGCGCGCGCACCTGCTGCGCGCCCTCGAGAACAGCGAGGTGCACTGGAGCCTGGAGTGCAACCAGCGCCTGGGCGGCATCTCCGACGAAGTGACCATGGCTGCCTTTCGCATCACCCAGGAAGCGGTCACCAACGTGCTGCGCCATGCCCAGGCGCGCAATTTGCTGATCAGCCTGCAACGCACCCCAGCCGGGTTGCTGCTGTCGATCATCGATGACGGCCAAGGCTTCGTGCCGAACAGCAAACCGGGCGAGGCCGGGCAACGCGGCATGGCCGGCATGCAGGAACGGGCCACCGCCCTGCAAGGCACCCTGAGCGTGACCAGCCAGCCCGGTGCCGGCACCCGGATAGAAGCACTGTTCCCCTGGCCTGCACGCAGCCAGGAACGTGCCAGGACACCCGCCACCGATGATTAGACTGCTGCTGATCGACGACCATTCGCTGATTCGTGCCGGCGTCCGCGCGCTGGTGTCGGATATTCCCGGCTATACCGTGGTCGGTGAAGCCGATGACGGCCAGCACCTGCTGGAGATGGTCCAGCGCCTGTCCCCCGACATCGTCCTGCTGGACATCTCGATGCGCTCGACCAACGGCCTCGACGCCCTGACGCAGTTGCGCGCAAACGGTTGCACCTGCAAGGTGCTGATCCTGTCGATGCACACCGACCCCGACCTGATCATGCGAGCCCTCGAGAGCGGCGCCCACGGCTACCTGCTCAAGGACACCACCGCCAACGAGCTGGAGCACGCCCTGGCCGCCTTGCGCAACGGCGAGCGCTACCTCAGCCCGGCCATCGCCCACACGGTGATCAACCAGGCCCTGCTGCGCGCTCAGGCGAACAAACAGGCAAGCAGCGATCGCCACAATCTCACCGCCCGGCAACTGGAAATCCTGCGCCTGATCGTGCGTGGCAAATCCACCCGCGAGATCGCCGCAGGCTTGGGGCTGTCGATCAAGACCGTTGAAACCCATCGCTCGCAGATCATGAAGCGCCTGCAGATCTACGATGTCGCAGGCCTGGTGCTGTTCGCCGTACGCGAGAAGATCATCAGCCTGGACGACTGAGCAGCGGCGAGTCTGCGGGCAGGTGCACGCGCAGGGCACCCGGCGCCGCCTCGAAACGCAGGCTACCGGCCTGCAACGGCTCTCCGTCCAGGTTGATATCCAAGCCCTCGGCCTGGCCGATCTCGACCCACGGCAGGCGCGCCCGCACGAACAGTTCTTCGCCCGTCAGCAAGTCGCGCAATGCGCCCACCATCGCCTCGGGTGCAGGCAGAATCGCGACCTCCAGCAAGCCGTCATCGGCCAGCGCCTCGGGGCACAGCACGTGGCCGCCGCCCGCCTGGCGACCGTTGCCGATGGCCAACGCCAGCAACTGCCCCTGCCAGTGGAAATCCGGCCCGTGCAGGGCCGCCGATGCGGCCTGCAACTCACTGAAGCGCGACAGCCCGGTGAACAGGTAGGCCGCCCCACCCAGTACCTTCTTCAAGTCTTCGGACGTATGGGCCGTCACCTGGCTGCCAAAGCCACCGGTGGCCATGTTGAGGAACATCTGCTCACCTACCCGCCCCAGGTCGATGGGCCGGGCCGGCACATCCAGCAAGGCCAAGGCGGCGGCCGGCTCCAATGGCACCCCGGCGGCGCGGGCAAAATCGTTGGCAGTGCCCAGCGGCAACAGGGCCAGGCTGGCGTTGGCCTGCGCCTGGGCCATGGCCTCGGCGATATCGCGCAGGGTGCCGTCGCCACCGCCGGCCACCACCTGCGTGTAACCGGCCGCCAGGGCTTCTTCGACCAGGCGCCGGGCATCCCCTGCTTCCCAGGTCAGACGCACATCCAGTACCTGCCCACGCTCGCGTCGCACGCCCACGGCGCTGCGCACCTCTTCGTTCATGGCCTGCTTGCCATGCAGGATCAACATCGCCTTGTGCCCGCGCATCCGAGATTCTCCGTATAAGACGCCAACTCCAATCTCGACCACAGGCAACCGGCAATTGCTGCACGGCGGCGCAAAATTCAACCCTGGCCATCATTCGACAAATACTTGGCTACGCTTAAGAGAGCCCCGCCACACAGTCAGATTATTGACCCTTGTGCAGCCCTCACCTGACAGGAGCGGTCATGCGTATTCTCTGGACATTGCCCTATCTGCCCTGGCCCACTACCAGCGGCAGCAAGACCCGCCAGTACCACCTGTTGCGCGAACTGGCACATCACGGCCATCGCATCACCTTGCTGGTGCAATCCAAGGTGCCACTGTCCGATCCTGCGCGACAGGCCCTCGAACCACTGCTCGAACGCCTGATCGTGTTGCCCCGGCGCCCCGTGCAGAGCCCGCTCAACCTGCTCGCCTCGCCCATCATCGACTACCCCATGCGCGCCATCATCAATGGCCTGGCGCCCTGCCTTCGGCACCGCTTCGAGCAATTACTGGACGAGCCGTGGGATGTCATCCAGATCGAACACAGCTATGCCTTTCAGCCCTTCGAGAAGGCCCTGCAACGGCGCGGCTTGCCCTACCTGCTCAGCGAACACACCCTCGAGTCAGTGATGGGCGCAGCCTGCCACGATCGCCTGCCCTTGTGGTTACGCCCGCTCAACGCGTTCGATCGCTGGCGCTACCGGCGCTGGGAGCAGCGCGTGCTGCGCCAGCCCAACGAAGTCGTGGCGGTCAGCCCGCACGACGCCGAGCTGATCGGGCAGATCAGCGGGCGGGCGGTGAACGTGGTGGTCAACGGCGTCGATTGCGATCACTACCAGCATGTGCAACCGGCCCTGCACAGTCAGCGCCTGTTGTTCGTGGGCAATTTCGAATACGGCGCGAACCTGGAAGCCATCGAGTGGGCCCTGGAAGACATCCTGCCCCAGGTCTGGCAGAGCAATCCTGCAGTGCGCCTGGCCATCGCCGGGCATGCCCTGCCCGCGCACTGGAAACTGCACTGGAACGACCCACGCATCGAATGGCTTGGCTACCGCCCCGACCTTCGCGAAGTGCAACGGCGCTCGGCACTGTTCTTCGCGCCGCTGCGCTATGCCGGAGGGTCGAAGGTGAAGATTCTCGAAGCGATGGCCGCCGGGCTGCCGGTGATCACCACCGGCAAGGGCGCTTCGGGCCTGGCGGTGAACAATGGCGAACACTACCTGGGCAGTGACGACGGCAGCCAGCTGGCGCTGCTGCTGACCCAATTGCTCAACCAGCCGTGGCGCATGACCCAACTGGGGGAAGCCGGGCGACAGTTCGCCCGGCAGCGCCATGACTGGAGCGTTGCCGCCCAGCAACTGGAGAACGTGCACATGCGCCTGACTCAACTGGCCCCGGCGCAGACCACGCCGCTCGGCGGGATGCTAGCCAAGTAGCTCGCTGAACGGGATGAATGCCACGCTATCGCCCGGGCTCACCGTACTGCCCTCGCGCACCTCGACCAGCCCGTCTGCCCAGGCTGCGCTGCGCAGTACGCCCGAGCTCTGGTTCGAGTAGATGCGTACCTGCCCATCCTCGATCCGCGCGCGCAGGTATTCGCGGCGATTGCCTGGCTTGGGCCAGTCGAAACCAGCCGGCACATCGAAGCGCAGCGGCGCGACCTGCTGGACACCCAGGCGACGCAGCAAGTAGGGACGTGTCAGCAAGGCGAAGGTGACCAAGGTGGACGCCGGGTTACCCGGCAGGCCGATCACCGGCACGCCGCGGAAGTGGCCGAAGGTCAGCGGCTTGCCCGGCTTGATCGCCAGCTTCCACAGTGCCAGCTCGCCAGCTTCGCGCAGAGCCATCCCCAGATAGTCGGCTTCCCCCACCGACACACCGCCAGTAGACAGGATCAGGTCGACATCGCCCAGGTTGGCCAGGCACTGGCGGGTCAACACCAGGTCATCGGCGAGGATGCCCGCATCGATGACTTCGCAGCCCATACGCTGCAGCCAACTGACCAGCAGTCGGCGGTTGCTGTTGTAGATCTGCCCGGGGCCCAGCGGCAACCCCGGCTCGACCAACTCGTCACCGGTCGACAACACCGCGACCCGCACCCGGCGCCGCACCTGAAGCTGGCCGTGGCCCAAGGTGGCGGCAAGGCCCAGTTCGATCGGGCCCAACAACGTGCCGGCAGCCATCACCTGCTCGCCAGCGCGGGTTTCCTGGCCCTTGGGGCGCACGTTCTGTTGCGGCGCCAGCGCCTCGAGAAAACGTACGCGGCCATCGTCCAGCACTTCGGCGTTTTCCTGCATTTCGACACAGTCGGCGCCTTCGGGCAGGGGGGCGCCGGTAAAGATGCGTGCACAGGTGCCTGGCTGCAACCGCTGCGGCGCATGCCCTGCGAAGATGCGCTGGCTGACCGCCAGGGGCTCGCCCTGCCAGTCAGCCAGGCGCAGGGCGTAGCCGTCCATGGCACTGTTGGGCCAAGGCGGCAGGTCGAGCGTGGCGAACAGATCGTTGGCCAGCACCCGCCCTGCGGCATCGGCCAGCGCGACCACCTCGACTTCGTCGATCGGCGCCGCCTCGGCCAGTGCCAACAGGCGCTCGAGGGCCTCTTCCACCGGCATCAACGGCCGGCTCGGCGCCGCCTCAGCCACGGCTGTCACAGGCCTGCGACTGCTTCAGGTGCGCGACGAAATTGCAGGGGCGATGGCGGGCATCGAGCTGCTCGGCGAGGATGCCGTCCCAGCCAGTGCGCACCGCATTGGTCGAGCCGGGCAGGCAGCACACCAGGGTGCCGTTGGCCAGGCCCGCAAGGGCACGCGACTGCACGGTGGAGGTGCCGATGTCCGGCACCGAGATCTGCCGGAACAGCTCGCCGAAGCCATCGACCTGCTTGTCCAACAGGCAAGCGACGGCCTCGGGGGTGCTGTCGCGGCCAGTGAAGCCAGTGCCGCCGGTGATCAGCACCACCTGTACCAGGTCGTCGGCGATCCAGGTGGCGACCTGGGCGCGGATCTTGTAGAGGTCATCCTTGAGCAGCACCCGTTCGGCCAGGCGGTGGCCTGCGGCGCTGAGGCGATCGACGAACATCTGCCCGGAGGTGTCGGTGTCGAAGGTACGGGTGTCGCTGACCGTCAGCACGGCAATGTTCAACGGCACGAAGGGGGTATCTGCCTTGGCTTTCATGGGGGTCCGTCGCAGGGGGAAAGAATGCGCCAGTTATATCACAAGGCAGCCTTGTTCTTGGTCAATGCCCGCTGATTGCCGCTATGCTCGACTGTGCGAGGAACTTTGCAAGGACGCCTCGCGTCATAACGTCATCAAGCACCATCGCACTGGAGAAACACGATGATCCAACGGACAATTCCCGCCTTCCTGCTCGCCCTGGGCCTGGCCACCCTCGCCGGTTGCGCTTCGCCAACCGTCATCACCTTGAACGACGGCCGCGAGATTCAGGCCGTGGACAAACCTTCCTACGACGAAGACTCCGGCTTCTACGAATTCGAACAACTCGATGGCAAGCGTACACGCATCAACAAGGATCAGATTCGCACCGTCAAGGAGCTCTGATCTGCACCTCGTTTTGAGCTAACGGCCTTTTAACAACAAGGGCTTGCGTTCAAAAATACGATGCAGTAGGATTTTCGAAATCGGAGTGTAGCGCAGCCAGGTAGCGCGTCTCGTTCGGGACGAGAAGGCCGCAGGTTCGAATCCTGTCTCTCCGACCAGATCCTTCGAAAAAGCCCGCCTCAGTGCGGGCTTTTTCGTGCCTGCCTGATCGCGATTCAGGCGCTGCCTGCAGCGAACTGCAGCGCCGCCAACCTGGCATAGAGCGGGTTCTCCTCGACCAGCTGGCGATGACTGCCGACAGCAACCACCTTGCCCTTGTCGATCACCGCAATGCGATCGGCATGCTGCACGGTCGCCAACCTGTGGGCGATCACCAAGGTGGTACGCCCGGCCATCAACTGCGGCAAGGCCTGCTGGATCAGGTGCTCGCTCTGCGCGTCGAGCGCGCTGGTGGCCTCATCGAGCAACAGCACCGGTGCATCCACCAGCAGCGCCCGGGCAATCGCCAGGCGCTGGCGCTGCCCACCCGACAGACCGATGCCACCCTCGCCCAGCAGCGTCTGGTAGCCCTGGGGCAATTGCTGGATGAATTCGTGAGCATGGGCACTGCGCGCCGCGGCCTCGACCTGGGCGGCACTCGCCTGCGGCCTTCCGTAGCGGATATTCGCCTCGACCGTGCCGCGAAACAGCGCAGGATTCTGCGCCACAAGGGCGAACTGGCGACGCAGGTCGTCGGGGTCGAGCGCTGCTATCGGCTGTCCGTCGAGCAGAATACTGCCCGCCTGCGGGTCGTGAAAACGCAGTAGCAGGTCGAACAGCGTCGACTTGCCCGCCCCAGACGGCCCCACCAACGCCACTGTCTGCCCAGGTGCGATGACCAGGCTCAGGCCATCGATGGCCGCCACCGACGGACGTGATGGATAGGCGAAGTGCACATCGCGCAACTCGATCTGCCCGTTGGCCCGCGCGCCCGGCAGTGTCGAAGGCTGCGACGGCGGTACGATCGCGCTGCTTGCCGCGAGCAATTCGGCAATACGCTCGGCGGCCCCCGCAGCCCGCTGCAACTCGCCAATCACTTCGCTCAAGGTGCCCACGGCACTGCCGACGATCAGGCTGTAGAACACGAACGCGGCCAGCTCGCCCCCGGAGATGCGCCCGGCAATCACATCCATGCCGCCCACCCAGAGCATCACTGCCACGGCGCCCAGGACCAGAACGATCACCACGGTGATCAACCAGGCCCGCTGGGCAATGCGCTGGCGCGCCACATCGAAAGCCGCCTCGACGGTGTCGGTGAACAACTGGCGATCGTGAGCCTGATGGTTGTAGGCCTGCACCGTCTTGATCTGCCCCAGTGTTTCGGCGACGTAGCTGCCGACGTCAGCGACCCTGTCCTGGCTCTGGCGTGACAGGCTGCGCACCCGCCGGCCGAACAGCAGGATCGGCGACAGCACCAGCGGCAAGGCCAGCACCACGATACTGGTCAACTTGGGATTGGTGACGAACAGCAACACCACCCCGCCCAGCACCATCAGCGCATTACGCAGGAACATCGACAGCGACGAGCCGATCACCGATTGCAGCAACGTCGTGTCGGCGGTCAGGCGCGACTGGATCTCCGAGCTGCGGTTATCCTCGAAAAACCCCGGATGCAGCCCGATCAAGTGATCGAACACGGCACGGCGAATGTCGGCGACGCAGCGCTCGCCAATCCACGACACCAGGTAGAAGCGGCTGAAGGTTCCAACCGCCAGGGCCAGCACCAGCACCATGAACAGCGCAATCGTCTGGTTGAGCTGGTGCGCAGAACCGGTCATGAACCCCTGGTCCACCAGCAGGCGAATGCCCTGGCCCATGGAAAGGGTGATGGCTGCCGTGACGATCAGTGCAAGCAAGGCAAGCATGGCCTGCCGGCGGTAGGGACGCACGAATTGCCAGGCCAGGCCCAAGGCGCGGCGCTGGCGGGAGGAAAGCGGATCGGACATGGCACGGACCGGTGAGCGGGAAACCTGCAGACTACCATTCATCTGCCTGGGTGGAACGCCTGCAGCTGCCGAGGGGTCGCAGTTCGGTAGGGCCAGTGGCTATAGCTTATCGGTCTAACCTGTCACTGGAGCTTTACCGCACTTTCTGTTGCACTGTGCCTGTCGTGATGCCGAAGGAGCTGTCACAGGTCAGTCACGGCGAGTGGTTACCCTGAGCTTGCAACCTGATGAGGAGACAGGAAATGAGCTTGCAACATAGCAGCGACACCGTAAAAAGCGCCCAGCCCCCGAAGCCCCAGGTGTGTGGCTCGATCATCGATGCCCAGGGCCGTGAGGTCCCGATCACCGAGCAGATGATCCAGAAGGCCTGCAAGGAGCTCGAGGAGAGCCGGGTGGAGAAAGTCCGCAAGGCTTGAAAGCCAATGAATCCCTTACAACCCGGCGCTTGCGCCGGGTTTTTCGTTTCTGCGCCCTGGGCCGCCTCGCAGAACCAGAACAATCATTTATTTTTTTGTACACGAAATATGCACTAAAGATTTTCCCGTGACGCGCCGAAACAGGATAAATAGCAGATAGCCACTACGCATGCGAAATGGCCCTCCTGCTTTTCACTCCCACGAATGGTTCGTCCCGATGAAGATAAAAAACAAGCTGGTGCTTGCGTTCGTATTGGTGGCTTTCATCCCGGTAGCCCTGGTAGGCGTGATTTCTGTGGTTAACATCCGCGCCGAGGCGGTGGATCAGTTCCTCGACGGCAGCACCCGTGAAATTCGCCAGATCGACGGCAACATGCGTCAGTTCTTCGATGGCACGCTACAAAACGTAGAACAAATGGCGACAGATCCTGTATACACATCAGTGAGTACACTCAAGGATTACACCTCCGCCGACGCTGCCAGCCACCCCCTGCCTGCAGCCACCCAGCAGGTCATCGACGCCTTTGCCCGCTATGGCGCTACCCATCCGGCGGCAGCCATCATCTCCATCGGCCTTGAGGACGGCACCTACGCCAAGTGGCCGGATGACCCGAAGCTGGCCAGCTACGATCCACGCGCGCGCCCTTGGTACAAGGCCGCCATGGCTGCTCCGGGCAAGACCGTGCGCACCGCCGCCTACTACTACGACAAGGACGACGTCGCCCTGGTCGGCACCGCGCGCACGCTCAACGATGCCAGCGGCAAGCCCAAGGGCGTGTTCGTGGTCAGCGTGTCGCTGAAGAACCTCACCGAACTGGTCAAGAGCATCAAGCTGGGCAAGAGCGGATATGTGATGCTGATCGAGAACGGCACCGTGCTGGTTGATCCACGCGATGCCAGCCATGGCTTCAAGCAACTGAAGGACCTTGGCGAGCCGTATGCACAACTGGCAGCCACCGAACAAGGATCCACCGAGGTGGTGATCGAGGGGGTGCGCTACATGGCCAATGTCTGGACCTCGCCTGACCTGGGCTGGCGCTTCGTCGGCCTGATCGAGTACAGCGAAGTGATGGGCGCCGCCACCCACATGACCTACCTCACCGCCATCATCGTACTGGTGCTGGCACTGGTCTTCGCCCTGGTTGCAGCCGCGTTCTCGCGGGTCATCGTCAAGCCCATCGGCCAAGTCAGCGCCGGCTTGCAGCAGATCGCCCAGGGCGAAGGCGACCTGCGCCAGGACCTGGTGATCCAGGGCAAGGATGAAACCGCCGAGCTGGCCGGCTGGTTCAACAAGTTCCTCGCGGCGATCCGCCAACTCATCCAGCGCATCGGTGCCGCTTCGGGCAACCTGCACGAAGCATCGCGGGCCAACAGCGAACTGGCCGGCAACATGAACGAAGCCGCAGGGCGCCAGCGTGAAGCCGTGGAACTGGTGTCCACTGCCTTCAACGAGATGGTCGCCACCGCCAACGAAGTCGCACGCTCCTGCAGCAGCGCGGCCGACGCCGCAGAAAACGGCCATCACCGCGTCGCCGAGGGCAAGCAGCAGATCGAGCTGACCACCGACAACGTCAATCGCCTGGGTAGCCGCCTGAGCGAATCGTCGCAGGCGATGGTCGAGCTCGAGGAAGGCAGCCGCAACATCAACCAGATCCTCGGCACCATCCGCGCCATCGCCGAGCAGACCAACCTGCTGGCACTGAACGCAGCGATCGAGGCCGCCCGCGCGGGCGATCAAGGCCGCGGTTTCGCCGTGGTCGCCGACGAAGTACGGGCCCTGGCCAAGCGTACCGCCGACTCCACCGGCGAGATCGACCAACTGCTCAACACCCTGGGCAACAAGACCCAGGAAGTGTCGCAGAAGATGGAAAGCTGCCTGGACTTGTCGCGGGCCAGCGTGTCGTCGATCGCACGCGCGCGGGACAGCTTCGAGGGTATCCAGCTGTCGGTGAACGAGATCCGCGATCAGAACCTGCAGATCTCGGCAGCCGCCGAAGAGCAGCACAGCGTGGCCGAAGAGATCAACCGGCACATCCAGCAGATCTACGACGAGGCAAGGCTGGTGGAAGGCCTGGCCAGCTCGGCGCAGTCGGACTCGGGCAGACTGTCGCAGCTATCGGAAGAGTTGAACGGGCTGGTCGGACGCTTCAAGTCCTGACCCTCCTTGTGGGGCGTCGGTTCGGCGCCCCGACTTGCCCCGCTCCTGCACACTCAGCAACCGACCGCTGGCTCCTCGGCACACAGGGGCGTGGTCTGGGCGTAGAAGACGCTGGTCAAGGCCCCGACCACGCCCATGATCAGGCAGAACCCCACGCACACCCAAGGGCTCCACGGCATCAGGGCAATCAGCGCCAGGGGCGTTGTACTGGCCCACAGCGCATAGGCCAGGTTGTAAGTGAAGGAGATGCCTGACACGCGGATCTGTGCCGGGAACAGCCCGACCATCACCGAAGGCACCACCCCCACCACGCCACAGGACAACCCGGCCAGCGCATAGGCCGCCCAGGTCAAGCCCCACTGCCCCACCAGGCTGGCGTACAACACGCCGATCCCCAGCGGCAGCAACAGGCTGTAGATCATCACCGCACGCCAGGCACCGATGCGATCGACCAGAAGCCCCGCCAGTACACAGCCGATATTGAGAAAGACGATGCCTACGCTGCTGAGCGCAAAGGTATGCCCGGCATCGATCCCGAAACGCTGCTGCATGACCGTCGGGGTGATCACCACCAGCACCACCACCGCAGAGGTCAGCACGCACGTCAACAGCGCAGCCGGGATCAGCGAAGCGCGGTGGCCAGTGAGAACAGTGCGCAGCGGAAATGCCACGGGCGGCGTCTGGCGCTCACGCAGGGCAAGAAACACCGGCGTCTCGCTCAGCCAACGGCGCAGCCAGACACCGAACACGCCGAACACCCCACCCAGCAGGAAGGGATAACGCCAGGCGAAGTCGAGAATTTCCTGCGGGGTGTAGAGCCGCGCCAGCAAGGTGGCGACCAGCGCTCCAAGCAGGTAACCGAAGGTCAGCCCCGCCTGCAGGAAGCCCAGGGCGTAGCCGCGACGCCCCGGAGGCGCGTGCTCGGCAACGAAGGTCCAGGCGCTGGGCACCTCACCGCCGACCGCGGCGCCCTGCAGGATGCGCAGGGCCAGCAGCAGCAGAGGCGCGGCGTAGCCGATGTCGGCGTAGGTCGGCATCACCCCGATCAACAGGCACGGCAGGGCCATCATCAGGATGCTCAAGCTGAATACGCGCTTGCGCCCGAGATGGTCGGCGAAGTGCGCCATGAGGATGCCGCCCAGAGGGCGTGCCAGGTAACCGGTGACGAAGATCCCGAAGCTCTGCAGCAGGCGCAGCCATTCCGGCATCTGTGGCGGGAAGAACAGCTGGCTCAGGGTCAGGGCGAAGAACACGAAGATGATGAAATCGTAGATCTCCAGCGCGCCGCCAAGGGCCGCAAGGCCCAGGGTACGGTGATCGCCGCGGCTGAAACGAGGCGCACGGGCGGTATCGATGACAGTCATTTCTGGGTTCCGCAGATCGGCAAAGGGCAAGAGGATAGCAAATGCCGATGCGTCTCAGCTGGAACGGCTGAAAGCGTTGTGCGAGAAGTTCATCCGCCGCCAGGAATAGCCCGCGCCCCCGGCAAGCCCGGACGGCAGTGCAACCTGCCCCAGCACCTGCGGGGTGTCGATGATCGCCATGAACGATTCCAGTGCCTCGCTATCGGGCACCTTGGGCAGGCTGACACTGACCGCCCGGCGTTCGCTCTGCGCGATGCTCGGCACTTTCAGATGCTGGGAGTGGTACAGCAGCACATGCTGGATCTGCGGGCTGACGCGGCAGAAACGGGCCAGGTCGACGCCTGCATGGCTGCCCAGCTCGATGTTGCCCACCAATAGCTGGAACGGGTGCAATGCACTCTGCACCAGGCGCTGCAGGTCTTCGAAGCTTTCCACCGGGGCGATCCGGTAGTAGCCCAGGCCATTGAGCATGCGCTCCAGTTGCAAGCGCTGGCCGGGATGCTCGTCGGCGATGAGGATGCGCATGGACTTGTTCGGCATGGTCCGGACCCTGGCGGCAAGGTGGTCAGAGACACTGCCAGGCCTTGCTGCGCCTGTGCGGGCAATGACGGGTCTCTCTCTAGATAGTTGTCGGGAACAGACGATAAATCAAGGCGCTGCACAGGGATTTTTCACCCCTGTTCCACGGGCTTTTCACTGCTCCCACTGACGCATGCGCAATCGACAGTGCTTCATGGCATTGACGATGTGCTTTTCCACCACGCTCTGCGAAACCCCGAGGCGCTTGGCGATCTGCGGATGCGACAGGCCCTCGAGCTTGCGCAGCAGGAAACTCTCGCGGCACGGTGCGCTCAACTCGTCCAGTGCACGCTGAACCAGCTCCAGGCGCTCATCGAGGTGCAGCAGATGGGGCGGTGCCGGGCTATGCCAGCGCTCGTCGTTGTCCAGCACTTCCAGCGGCTCGGACTGGCGCACCGACTGACGCCGGTGCCGGTCGATCACCAGGTTCAGCGCCGTGCGGTAGAGAAAGGAACGGGGTCGCTCGATCGGCGGGTGACCGCCGCGCTCGAGCAGGCGCAGGCAGGCGTCATGGGCGACATCCTCTGCCGCGTGCCGGCTGCCCAGACGCGAGGAGAGGAAACTCACCAGTTCGCGATAGTAATGTTCCACCACGGCCCTTGCCTCTCCCGTTGGGCAACGTCAATGCGATTGAAAATACGCATCAGTGATATCAGCGTGTCATCTTACAAATTACAACCATTCTCAGCAACACACCCCTCGCCTGCGGCTAAATCCATTTCCCCAGCGTTCGTCTAACTGTGACCTCCGTGCGTGCCCTGAAAGGCGCGACACGCCCTTCATCCCTGGCTGGAAGTCTGCATGAGACGTACATCCACACTCCGTCGCCGCCTCGTTCTCGGCGGCCTGGGCCTGATCGCGCTGGGCAGCCTGCTGGCCTGGAAAGCCCTGCCCTTCGGCACTCTGCCGGTCAGCACCGTACAGGTCACCCGCGGCGACATCGAAAGCAGCGTCACCGCCCTTGGCACCCTGCAACCCCGTCGCTACGTGGATGTCGGCGCCCAGGCGTCCGGGCAGATCCGCAAACTGCACGTGGAAGTCGGCGATGAAGTGCGCAAGGGCCAACTGCTGGTGGAGATCGACCCCTCTACTCAACAGGCACGCCTGGACGCCGGGCGCTACTCGATCGAGAACCTCAAGGCCCAGCTTGCCGAACAACGCGCCCAGTACCTGCTGGCCCAGCAGCAGTTTCAGCGCCAGCACGAGCTGGCCAGTGCCGGCGCCACGCGTCAGGAGGATGTCCAGCAGGCCCAGGCGCAGCTCAAGGTGACCCAGGCACGCATCGACATGTACCAGGCGCAGATCCGCCAGGCCCAGGCCAGCCTGCGCAGCGACGAGGCTGAACTGGGCTACACACGGATCTACGCACCGATGGACGGCACCGTGGTGGCGGTGGACGCACGCGAGGGCCAGACCCTCAACGCCCAGCAGCAGACCCCGCTGATCCTGCGCATTGCCCGGCTGTCGCCGATGACCGTATGGGCCCAGGTTTCGGAGGCCGACATCGGCCAGGTCAAGCCTGGCATGACGGCCTACTTCACGACACTGGCCGGTGGCAAGCGCCGCTGGACCAGCACCGTGCGCCAGATCCTGCCGATCCCGCCCAAGCCGCTCGACCAGACCAGCCAGGGCGGCGGCAGCCCGGCCAGCGCCAGCAGTGGCACCACCGGCAGCAAGGTGGTGCAGTACACCGTACTGCTGGACGTGGACAACCCTGACGGCGCCCTGATGGCCGAGATGACCACCCAGGTGTTCTTCGTCGCAGGCCAAGCCAGCCAGGTGCTCACCGCACCGCTGGCGGCGCTGGACGACGCACCCACCGAGGGCATGCGCCTGGCACAGGTCCTGACCCGTAACGGCAAGGTCGTACAGCGCCAGGTACGCACCGGCTTGAGCGATCGCCTGCGGGTGCAGATCCTCGACGGCCTCAGTGAAGGCGAGCAACTGGTCATCGGCGCACCACGCGCCAGCGGAGGCTGAATGAACGCACCGCTGATCGAGCTCGATGACATCCACAAGGTCTACGGCGGCATCGACTCGCCCGAGGTCCAGGTGCTGCGTGGCATCAGCCTGAGCATCCAGCCTGGCGAGTTCGTCGCCATCGTCGGCGCCTCCGGCTCCGGCAAATCCACCCTGATGAATATCCTGGGCTGCCTCGACCGCCCCTCCCGTGGCAGCTATCGCTTCGCTGGCCGTGACGTCGCCGAACTCGACAGCGACGAACTGGCCTGGCTGCGCCGCGAGGCCTTCGGCTTCGTGTTCCAGGGCTATCACCTGATACCCTCAGGCTCGGCCCAGGAGAACGTCGAGATGCCGGCGATCTACGCCGGTACACCTGCAACCGAACGCCATGCCCGCGCCGCCGCGCTGCTCGAACGCCTGGGCCTGGCCAGCCGCACCGGCAACCGCCCCCACCAGCTGTCCGGAGGCCAGCAGCAACGGGTGTCGATCGCCCGCGCCCTGATGAATGGCGGCCACATCATTCTCGCCGACGAGCCCACCGGCGCCCTCGACAGCCACAGCGGCGCCGAGGTCATGACCCTGCTGGACGAACTGGCCAGCCAAGGTCATGTGATCATCCTCATCACCCACGACCGTGAGGTGGCGGCGCGGGCGCGGCGGATCATCGAGATCCGCGACGGTGCGATCATCAGCGACTCGGCCGCCGATCGCTCCCCCGCTGCGCCCACCCCCGGCTTGCAGGCCGATGATCTGCGCCAGCGCCTGGACCGCGGCGCCAGCCTGCGCGGCGCCTGGAAAGGCGAGCTGGTCGAATCGCTGCAGGCGGCCTGGCGGGTCATGTGGATCAACCGCTTCCGCACCGCCCTGACCCTGCTCGGCATCGTCATCGGCGTGGCCTCGGTGGTGGTGATGCTCGCCGTCGGCGAAGGCAGCAAGCGCCAAGTGATGGCGCAGATGGCCGCCTTCGGCTCCAACATCCTCTATCTGAGCGGCAAGCACGCCACCTCCCGCGAAGCGGCGGGCCTTGTTTCCCTCGACGACGTCGCCGCCATCGCCGGCCTGCCCCAGGTGCAGCGCATCATGCCGGTGATCGGCGGCGAGCTGATGGTTCGCCACGGCAACAACAACCAGTCGTTCTACGTGGGGGGCAACAACACCGAATTCCCGCACATCCTCAACTGGCCGGTGGTCGAAGGCAGCCTGTTCACCGACGCCGACGAGCGCAGCGGTGCCGCCGTGGCGGTGATTGGCCAGAAGGTCAAGGAAAAGCTCCTGCCTCCCGGCAGCAACCCGCTGGGCCAGTACCTGCTGATCGAGAACGTGCCCTTCCAGATCGTCGGCGTGCTCGCCGCCAAAGGCGCAAGCTCCGGCAACCAGGACAGCGACGAGCGCATCGTGGTGCCCTACTCGGCAGCCTCCATGCGCCTGTTCGGCAAGCACGATCCCGAATACGTGATCATCACCGCCGCCGACTCAAGCCGAGTGTCGGAGACCGAAGCGGCCATCGCCCACCTGATGCGCAAGCGTCACCAGGGCAAGCAGGATTTCGACCTGACCAACGACGCAGCGCTGATCCAGGCCGAGGCGCGCACGCAGAACAGCCTGTCGCTGATGCTCGGCGCGATTGCCGCCATCTCGCTGCTGGTCGGCGGTATCGGGGTGATGAACATCATGCTCATGACCGTGCGTGAACGTACTCGCGAGATCGGTATCCGCATGGCCACGGGTGCTCGCCAGCGCGACATCCTGCGCCAGTTCCTCACCGAGGCGGTGATGCTGTCGATGGTCGGCGGCGTGACCGGTATCGCCCTGGCCCTGACCATGGGAGGCGCCCTGCTGCTGGCCGATATCGCCGTGGCCTTCGCCCTGCCTGCCATCCTCGGCGCCTTTGCCTGCGCCGTGATCACCGGTGTCGTGTTCGGCTTCATGCCGGCGCGCAAAGCCGCCCGACTCGACCCGGTCAAAGCCCTTACCAGCGTGTAGCCCATGACATTGCCAAGCCGCATCAGCCTGCTGACCCTGAGCCTCTGCCTCGCCGCCTGCAACAGCACACCAGCGCCGCAGGCCGACATCACGCCACCGCCCACCTGGCAAGGCGCCACCGACTCCCACCAGGCGCTGCCGGACAGCACCTGGTGGCAGGCGTTCTCCAGCCGCGAACTGGATCGCCTGATCGAACGCGCCCGCAGCAACAGCCACGACCTGGCGGCCGCTGCAGCACGGGTGCGCCAGGCCCAGGCCCGCGCCGTGATCGCCGGGGCGCCATTGCTACCCGAACTGCAACTGGGGGTGGATGGCAGCCGCCAGCGCCTGCTGCGCGGCGACGGTAACGACCAGCTCGACGCCACCAGCAGCGAGCGCACCAGCACCGCCTTCGCCACGCGCCTGAGCGCCAGCTACGAAATCGATTTCTGGGGCGGCCGGCGCGCTGCCCGTGACAGTGCATTGCGCAAACTCGACGCCAGCCGCTTCGACCGCCAGACGGTCGAGCTCACGCTGTTCAGCGCCGTTGCCGACAGCTATCTGCAAGGGCTGACACTGGAGGAACAACTGCGTATCGCCCGGCTCAACCTCGATAACGCGCACGATGTCCTGCGCCTGGTCGAAGCCCGCGAACGCTCGGGCTCGGCGACCCGCCTGGAGCTGGCCCAGCAACGCAGCCTGGTCGCCGCCCAGGAGCGCCAGGTGCCGTTGCTGGAGCAACAGTGGCAGGACAATCGCGTCACCCTTGCCACCTTGCTCGGTGATCCGGTGCAGAGCCTGAATACCGGCCAGGAGTCGATCAGCGCCTTGAACTGGCCAGGCATCGGCAGCGGCGTCCCCAGTGCACTGCTCAGTCGCCGCCCGGACATCGCCGCCGCCGAGGCACGCCTGGCGGCAGCCAGCGCCGACGTGCAGGTAGCCAGGGCCGCCATGCTGCCACGAGTGGTGCTCGGTGCCGACCTGGGCAGTGGCGCCAGGACCTTCGCCAACGTGCTCGACAGCCCCTTCTACACCCTCACCACCGCCCTCACCGCCCCCATCTTCGACCGCGGCCGACGCAGCGCCGAGCGTGACCAGGCCAAGGCGCGCCAGGAAGAGTTGCTGGAGGATTACCGCGCGCAGATCATCGCGGGCTTCGCCGACGTGGAAAAGGCGCTCAATGCGATCAACGGCGTGGACCGGCAACGCCAGTGGCAGGATCAGGAAGTGGAACAGGCGCGCATCGCCTTCAGCCTGGCCGAACAGCGCTATGCATCAGGGGCAGAGACGCTGCTGACGGTACTGGAAACGCAGCGCACCCTGTACCTGGCCGAAGACCAGCAGGCGCAGTTGCGCCTGGCCAGGTTGCAGGGGAGCGTGGCGCTGTACAAGGCGCTGGGCGGGGGATGGAGGCTCTGAGGAAAGTCCGTCAGCGCGGGGGGGGGCTTCTTCGCGGGGAAAGGGGAAGAGGAGGGTGGGAGTTCCGGCTTCTTCCTGAAAAAACACACCCACGCCCCCACCCCCAAAAA